>JAGQHN010000112.1 GCA_020431825.1 Trueperaceae bacterium
TAGTTTTAAGCTTGCAATGTAGTTTTAAGCTTGCAATGTAGTTTTAAGCTTGCAATGCAGAATGTTTTTGGCCTAAACGGTGAGTCTACTGTTTTTATAGAGAAAGCGTTTGCCAGGGGTTTTAGTTGGGTAAGGCTTTAAAGAAGACGGCTATCGCTTGGGCCGTCTTGGAGGGCCACAGGTGAGGGTAATATGTACCGTTGTAATCTTGTGTATAGGGGTGAGGACACCACAGAACCAGTTCGTGGCTGGCATCGTAGCGTTCGCAGGCAAAAGCCTGTAAGAGCGGGCTCGAGACATTTCTTGCAACGGTTTTGGTTGCATCTGTGGCGATAAAAACATCTCTTGCCTTTAGGCCACTACTAAAAGGTACTAGGTTATCTTTTGGCTGATGCATAATCATAGCTGACACTGCACCCAGACAAGATGTCTGCTGAATGCCGCCGCCAAGGGAAGCAACTGCCCTGACCACACCAGCTCTGGCACAGGCAACATCATTGGCGAAGTAGGCCCCGAGGGAATGTCCTACGGTGTAAACCCGGCTGGCATCAATGCAGTAGCTTGATTCAAAAAGGCTCAGAAGTGCATCAAAAAGGGCAAAATCTCGCTGATCATCTACACTATCGCCTGGATTTGCCCAGGTGTAGCTGCCGCCCTGTTTTATGCCACTGGGGTAAACAATTATGGCTTCGGGCATGGCGGTCTCGAGCTTAAAATAACGCCTGACTTGCTCATTAGAATTGGTGCGACCATGAAAGGCAAAGATAATCGGGTAAGACTGGTTGGGGTTGTAGTTATTAGGAATATGGGTGATAAAGGAGCGCTCGAGTCCACCAACGCTTATTCGACTGGGGGCTTGGGCTGGAGCTGCAAAACCACAACCATTGCTATAGGAGAGCACAGGTTTCGCAGGAGCAGGTGACGACGCCATAATGACATTTTCCTGAGACCGTGCAGGCAAACAGCCAATCAAGCTTAAAACGATGAGGGAAACAAAAAAGAATGCGGTGATATTGGGAGCTAAACGTTGCATCTGAAAAAGCTTAAGTGAAATGACCATGAGATTGAGTAAAAGATTAGATGAGAATTTCCTCACATTAGGGAGGGGTTTTGGAGTTGCTCGAGGATGGCATCTACAGTTTCTGTCAGACTTAAGTCCGAGTTGTCAAGCCAGTACCCGAGCCTGGGGGTTTTTTCCCGGAAAATGTGCTCAAAAGCGGCAAGGCTAGCCTGGTCGGCATAGGCAGTCTTGCCTCGGTCTCTGTCGCGTTGCGCAAGAATGGCTGCGCTAGGACACAAAACCACAACAAAAAGTCGGTGATTTTCAAAAAATGCTGTTACCTCAGTCAAGGCTTTCCCAATGATGACATCCTGATACACCACCGTAAAACCTGCTTTTACATAGCTTTTGGCGACATGGGCAGAGAGCTGGTAGCGAAGCTCGAGTTGTCTCATCGCTTCTTCAGAAAGATCTGATGTCATGTCGGCCTGACCACGAACAATCATGCGGCGAAACAGATCGCCTCGCACATGCACACTTTTGCTGAGGCGCTCGGCAAGCGCCTGTGCCACGCTTGACTTTCCCGCCGCCATATTTCCTGTAATCAAAATAATCTCAGGCAAGTATTCTGCTTCCATCTTATAAGCATAACCGGATAGCCGGAGCTATTTTTTTGTAGCTTTACTGTTCACCAGTGACTGACCTCTGACCTGCTCTCAGTGATAGACTCGAGTCCTATTTCACAAGGAGTTTTTACGGCATGCCAAACAAGGTAAAAGCAGCACTTATTGGTTGTGGTGGTATGGCGCGGCACCATATGCGTCAGATTCTTAAACAAGAAGATACCGAGTTTGTGGTTCTTTGCGAGCCTTCAGAGGCGGCTTATATCGCAATGAGCGAGGTTTTTATAGAAGCAGGGCTCGAGCCGCCCCCCAATCAGCCCTCATTGCCTACGCTCTTAGCGAGTGAAGCAGCTAATCTGGACGCGGTTTTTATCATTACGCCGCATGTTTTTCACTTTGAGCAGGCCAAGGCATGCCTTGAGGCGGGTCTGGATGTGCTTTTAGAAAAACCTATGGTTATGAATGCCAGTGAGGCCGAAGCGCTCATTCAGGTGCAAAAGGATACAGGTAGACTTCTGGTTGTTGCCTTTAATGGCAGTCTCTCTCCCAGAATCCGAAGGGCGGTAAGTATGCTGCGCTCGGGTGAGCTGGGTCGCATTCTGAACGTTCATGCGGTGGTCTGGCAAAACTGGAAACTATTAACCACAGGTGCCTGGCGGCAGATTCCTGAAATTGCTGGTGGGGGCTTTCTGTTTGATACTGGTGCCCATCTGCTTAATACCGTATCCGATCTATTAGGTGAAAACTACACCGATGTCACTGCCTGGCTTGATAACCGGGGAACCCAAGTAGATATTTTGGGTTCGGTGATGGCCCGTACCGAATCAGGGGTTCTGGTGACGCTAAACGGGTGCGGTGAAGCCATTAAATCCTGTCACTCTGATGTGCGAGTTTTTTGTGAAAAGGCTATTTTGCGTACCGGTGTCTGGGGCGAACAGCTCGAGATTCAGTATGACGGTGATGCAGGCTTAACGGAGCTCGAGGTTGAACCTTCTATGGGGTCCTGGGAACAATTCTTAAAAGTGCGGCGTGGTGAAATTGCTAATCCCTGTCCGCCGCAGGTTGGTTTGCGCATGGCCAAACTCTGGGACGCTATTCAGGCGTCGGCGGCGCAGGATGGTATGCCAATAAGACTGCGGGACTAAGGACTTGATATGAGCGTCAAAGAGCTTTTTGATTTGCAGGACCGGGTAGCTATTATTACGGGAGGCTCGCGGGGGCTTGGCCTCCAGATTGCTGAAGCCTATGCTGAGCAAGGGGCAAAACTGGTCCTGAGTGCAAGGAAAATCGAGGGGCTCGAGGCCGCTCAGGCTCATCTAAAAAAAGGGGGTGCTGAGGTCTTTATAAGTGCCAGAGATCTCTCAGAGCCAGAGAATAGCTCAGCTTTTGTCGAAGAGGTTCTGGCACACTTTGGACAAATTGACATTCTGGTAAACAATGCCGGTGCGACTTGGGGGGCACCGGCTGAGGAGCATCCGCTCGAGGCCTGGCACAAGGTCATGGATTTAAATGTGACTGGAGCTTTTTTGCTGGCGCAAGCAGTTGCCAAGGCCAGCATGATTCCTCGCCGTCAAGGCGCCATTGTTAACGTGGCTTCCGTGGCAGGGCTTAAAGGCAACAGCCATAAAATGCGCGGCACCATTGCCTACAATACGGCTAAAGGTGCCCTGGTAAATATGACCAGAGCGCTGGCTAGTGAGTGGGCCAAATACGGCATTCGGGTAAATGCGCTGGCGCCAGGTTACTTTCCTACCAAAATGACCCGGGGGACACTCGAGGCTTATCAAGCTTTTATAGAAGCGGAAACACCCCTCGGGCGCGTAGGGGGTCCTGAAGATCTTAAAGGAGCTGCCGTACTTCTTGCCTCCGATGCTTCAGCTTTCATGACAGGGCAAATCATTGCAGTTGATGGGGGCATGACGGCAATTTAAAATGCGACAAAATCACATTGCCAAAACCTTAGCTTAGACTTAATTAGCTATTGCTGAAAGCTTGTCTTGTACAAAGTCTCTATTTCTCCAGGGAAATTTATTTAACGAAGCTTTGATCTTTATGTCAAGAATAAATGCTTTGTTTACTTAAGTATTTTCCTATTATGCATTATAAAGTTAAGCAAAACCCCTCGCGGCCTAAAATGCTGGGGGTGCTTTGTGAAATGGCTTATGAAACGTAGGAAAGCCTCGTCCAGGACGAAAAATCTAAAGCTTGACAAGCTTCTTCCAATACACTAGGATAACCCTCGTGAAGTTCTGCCCTAAGAAATCTAAATAGCCCGGCAGGCTTTTTGTTTCCCTGAAAAGTTTGGAGAAAAAGGTGCAACCACGAGACTGGCATATAATTGATTCAACCCTACGTGAAGGGGAACAGTTTGCGCTTGGCAACTTTAAGCTAGCTGATAGGATTGAAATTGCTAAGGCCTTAGATGCCTTTGGCGTTGAGTTTATTGAATTAACCACCCCGGTTGCATCTCCTGAATCTCGTAAGTCCTGTGAGATTATTGCTGGACTAGGATTGAAAGCAAAAATCCTTACGCATACACGGACCAATATGCACGATGCCAAAATTGCCGTTGAGTGTGGGGTTTACGGTGTTGACCTTCTGTTTGCGACCTCGACAGAACTGCGTAGTGCCAGTCACGGGAAAGACATCGAAGCCATTATTGAGCATAGTCGCGAAGTCATTGAGTTTGTAAAAGAGAAGGGTTGCAATGTTCGCTTTTCTTCTGAGGACACCTTTCGCAGCGACAAAAGTGACCTGCTAAAAATCTATGCATCTGCCGATGCCGTTGGGGTGAACCGTGTTGGTCTGGCAGATACGGTTGGGGTAGCTACGCCAACCCAGGTGCGTGAACTGGTTGCCGATGTAAGGGCTGTGGTTCACTGCGATATTGAGTTTCATGGGCATAATGACACGGGCTGCGCTATTGCCAATGCTTTTGAAGCGGTAAGAGCAGGGGCGACGCATATCGATACCAGTATTTTAGGTATAGGTGAGCGCAACGGTATCACACCGCTAGGAGGCTTTCTAGCCAGGATGTTTACTTTAAATCCTAAGCGTTTGGCCAAGAAATACAATCTAGAGATGCTGCCCGAACTGGACGCCATGATTGCCCGTATGACAGGTATCGGTATTCCGTTTAATAATTATCTGACAGGGGCATTTGCCTATAATCACAAAGCTGGTATGCACCTAAAAGCGATATACGTTAATCCAGGTGCTTATGAAATCATTCCTCCTGAAGCGTTTGGCGTAAGGCGCCGCCTGCAAATTGGGAGTCGCTTGACCGGGCACAATGCCATTGCAGAACGTGCGAAAGAGCTTGGTTTAAACCTGTCTCGAGACGAAATTAAGAGTATTACCCAAACGGTTAAAGCCCTGGCTGACGATGGTGATCTGGATATGAACGAAGTTGACGCGCTACTCCACGGCGCTGCTGCCGTAAACGCATGAACATTGATCTAAAAGGTCTAACGCTTTCTGAGCGCATTTTGTCGGTAAAGTCAGGCAAACGTGTAGAAGCTGGCGATCTGGCAGTCGTTCCGGTTGATCAGGCGATGGTGGTTGATTCCATCGCGCCAGATGTTATTCGCATTATTGAAGAAGATCTGGGTGGGGTCATTCAGCGACCTGACTGCGTTTCTTTTGTGATTGACCATGTTTCACCGGCCTCTAATGTCGAAGTGGCAAAAGCCCAAAAAGAAGCCAGAGAGTACGCCAGAGCCAGAGGTATAAACCTGTTTGATGTCGGCCGAGGTATCTGCCATCAAGTATTAATGGAAGAGGGTCTTGCCAGACCCGGTTGGATTGTACTTGGCTCTGACTCTCACTCGACGACTTACGGCGCGGTCTGTGCCTTTGGCACTGGTATGGGTGCTACGGATATTGCGCTGGCTGCGGCTAGTGGGAAGACTTGGCTCCGTGTTCCTGAAACTGTCAGAGTGAATTTGCATGGTGAGCGCAGGCCGGGGGTTTCTGCTAAAGACGTTGCCTTAGAGATTATTCGTAGTATTACCGCAGATGGGGCAACCTATATGGCCCTCGAGTACCACGGTGCCGAGCGTTTCACAAAATCAGAACGTATGACGATTGCTAATCTGGCTGTAGAAGCGGGTGCCAAAGTGGGTCTTGTGCCGCCAAGTGGCAGCATCCTGAGTGACTATGATGTTCCTGACTGGCTGATTGTAGATGAGCAGGCGCAGTACAGCAAGGTTGTCGATGTAGATTTGACAGCGCTAAATCCAGTCGTTTCTGCTCCCTTTGAGGTAGACAATGTTTTTCCTGTTGGAGAGTTCAAAGGTACAAAAGTTGATCAGGTCTTTATAGGTACCTGTACCAATGGTCGTCTGGATGATTTGCACATTGCCGCGGAGATTTTGAAAGATAAGCGCATTGCTGACAACACCCGGCTTCTGGTTATACCAGCAAGCTCGCAGGTTTTAGAAGCTGCGGTGGCGGATGGTACTTTTGCTACCCTTCTGGCAGCGGGAGCTGTTTTTGGTACCCCTGGCTGTGGTCCTTGTATGGGTCGGCATATGGGAGTGCTGGCACCCGGAGAAGTCTGCGTGTCGACCAGTAACCGGAATTTTATAGGTCGTATGGGAAGCCCAGATGCCCGTATTTTTCTGGCAAGTCCAGCGGTAGCTGCGGCAACTGCGCTGGCAGGTGAGATTACCTTGCCAGAAGGGAAGAGCATTTATGACTGAGGCAAGACGCATCTGGAAATTTGGCGATAGCATCAATACGGATGATATTTTGCCGGGCAAATATGCGCCTTTTATGGTGGGCGAAGATATGTTTCAGAGCTACGCCTTTGCACACTTGCGTCCTGAATTTGCTGCTCAGGTCAAACCCGGTGACTTACTGCTGGGGGGGCGGAACTGGGGTCTGGGCTCGAGCCGAGAATATGCCCCTAAAGCGCTCAAGAAACTGCAAATTGGTGGCATTATTGCCAAGTCATTTGCTCGTATTCATTACCGTAATTTGCTGAATCTGGGTATTCCTGCTTTTGAGTCAGAAAGCGTACCAGATTTACTCGAGGATGGCGACGAGGTCAGGTTTGATCTTGCTACAGGCGTGATTCGTCGTCAGGGTGAAACCTTTCAGTTAAAGCCAGCACCAGCCTTTTTGCAAGAAGCTTTAAAGGAAGGGTCGATTCTGGCTTATTACAAAAAGTATCAGAGATTTCCTGGGGAAAAGCATGGTTAAATAGTACGGGCTTTGGACTTTGTCCAAAACCAAGAGGTCTTGTTAAATTCACTCATTATAAAGGAGAAAGTAATGGCAACCTGTCCAGAATGTGGCGCAGAAGTAGAAGACAACGGTTATGAGTTAGGCGAGCTCATCATTTGTGATGATTGCGGTAGCGAATTAGAAGTCATAGGTACAGACCCTTTACAAGTCGATCTGGCACCTATGGAAGATGAAGACTGGGGAGAGTAAGGCTTTTCCTGAGGATTGGCTGCAGATATTTACGCAGCTCATCCTCAGTTGTTCCAGCTTATTTTTATGATGACTTTAACCAAAGATAGCCCTAGAATAGCCGTTGTTTATGACCGCTTAAGACCCGAAGAGCGCATGCTCTTTGAAGCCTTTGAGCGCGAAAATGTTCCCTTTGATCAAGTTTATGCTCCGCATATTGCCGTAGATTTTAGCCAGGAACAAAGTTTTAGTAACTATGATGTAGTCATTGAGCGCTGTGTTTCTCAGACACGTGGGCTCGAGCTTTCTCGTATTTTTACTGCTTATGGTGTTACCTGTATCAATCACCCAAGTGTTATAGAAACCTGTGGCGATAAGCTGGCAACCAACGCCGCGCTTGCCAAGTGGAATGTGCCTTCACCTCGTACTGGGGTCGCGTTTGAGCCCGAAGCGATTTTGAAACTTTGCGAAGAGTTTGGTTACCCTATCGTTATGAAGCCTGTGGTGGGTTCCTGGGGACGTATGGTCTCTAAACTGAGTGACCGAGATGCGGTTGAAGCAGTGCTCGAGCACAAAGAAACCCTTGGTGGACCAGCGCATAAAATTTATTACATCCAGGAATTTGTTGAAAAACCCGGCCGTGATATTCGTGCGTTTGTGGTTGGTGATGAAGTGATTGCGGCAATTTACCGCAACAGTGACCACTGGATTACCAATACCGCCAGAGGTGGCAGCGCTACCAATTGCCCCCTTTACGATGAGCTTATTGAAGTAACGATGGGCGCTGCTAAAGCTGTGGGGGGTGGCGTGGTAGCGGTTGATCTGGTTGAATCTGAGCGAGGTTTATTGGTTGTTGAAGTGAATCACACCATGGAATTTCGTAATTCGGTGACCACAACAGGAGTAGATATTCCGGCACGAGTTGTGCAGTACGCTGCTGGTCTTGTTGTTCGCTCTTAGATTATTTTTTGTACACTATTAGTTGGAAAGAAAGCTATGTCTGATCGTTTAAAAGTCGCTATTGTCGGAGCATCTGGTTATGCCGGAGGTGAATTCTTACGTCTTGCTCTTGGGCATCCTCAGCTAGAGGTAGTGCAAGTTACCTCTGAGAGAAATGCAGGTTTGCCTGTCCATATGGTTCATCCAAATTTAAGGGCTGCGACCAAGCTGCGTTTTACCTCGGTGAGCGATTTGAAAGAAGCCGACTTGCTGGTTTTAGGCTTGCCTCATAAACATTCAGCAAGCAAATTTGATGAGTTTAGTAAGTTCGCACCTCGTATGATTGACCTGGCTGCTGATTTTCGCCTGAAGGACGAGGTCATTTACGAAAAATACTACGGCGAAAAACATCCAAGGCCTGATCTATTTTCAAAATTCGTTTATGGCAATCCAGAGCTTCACCGTGAAGACTTGCGCAGTGCGACTCATATCGCTGGGGCGGGTTGTCTGGCTACGGCCACTATTTTAGCGCTGTATCCACTTTTAAAACATGCTGTTCCAGCCAAGGGCGACATTATTGTTGAGGGCAAGATTGGTTCGTCTGCTGCTGGAAATAAACCAGGGGAAGCCGGGCATCATCCTGAGCGTATGGGGGTGATTCGCACCTACGCGCCGACAGGTCATCGCCATCAGGCAGAAATTATGCAGGAATTGCCCGGTAGTTTCCCCATCCATTTAACGGCTACAGCCGTTGAGCGAATCAGAGGCATACTGGTTACAGCGCATGTCTTTTTGCCTGACGGCTACAGTGACCGCGATGTCATGGGTGCTTACCGTGATACCTATGCCGATGAACCGTTTATACGCCTGGTGACAGCTAAGAGGGGTATACACCGCGTACCCGACCCTAAAATTTTAGACGGTACCAATTATTGTGATATTGGTTTTGAAGTTGATAATGATAGTGGTCGTGTTGTGGTGATGAGTGCAATTGATAATCTGGTTAAAGGTACTGCTGGTCACGCGATTCAATCCCTAAATATCAGTATGAGCTGGCCTGAAACGATGGGGCTCGAGTTCTTTGGTCTTCATCCTTAACAATGACTGCCCTCCCAACCCTGCTTACTGGTGACGGTGCCCATGCCAATGTCCGGGAGATTTTAAAAGGTATCGAGCTAAAACAACTGGGGGTTAGGCCAGATGTCTCGCCTCACAGTATTTATGAAGAACTCTGGCATCTGGTTTACTGGCAGGATTTGCTACTTGATTGGATTCACGGCGAGGAAAGAATCATTCCTGAAGAGGAAGGCCATGACTGGCCAAAAAAGCAAGCCCCAGCAGAATTAAAAGAGGCAAGAGAGCTTGTAAGACGTTTTCTTGAGGGTATAAATTCTGCCGCCCAACTTGCCAGACACGTTGCCGAGTTAGACCGAATTGTCCTGCAAAAATATACTGTGCGGAGTTTACTCGAGACTTTACTTGCTCATAACAGTTATCATCTGGGCCAAATCGTTTTGCTTAGACAATTAATTGGTATTTGGCCGAGCAGCTAGCTATTCGTCCTCTTTTAGCCATCAGGCTTGATTGTAAGACTTCCGTAAGGCAAGCATCATAGGCTGAAATTTGTACATTTAGCACAGGCTTTTGTGTGAATTATGTTACACTCATGCTGGCTTGAACTATTCATAAATCCAGGCCACTGAGGAAACGTGGTATGAGGATGGGTTGCTTTAACACACAAAAAGACAAGTCTATCTGGCAATACCAAAACCAACCGTGAGGAGCCTTATGGATATAGATTCTCAAGATCGCAACACGCGTGGTTGGCTAATTTTGGGCTTACTTCTTTTTGTCCTTCTCCTTCTCCTTTGCACCTGTAATCATACAAGAGGTATTGAGAACAGTTTGCAGCAACAGGGTGAGGTCGCCTTAGCAGAAAATGGGCTTGACCCCAGTTTGCTAAGCATAGGAGGACGAGATGCCTATTTGGCAGGAGAGGTCAGTTCTGATACAGCCAAAGCAGATGCGGAAACCATGCTTCGCTCAGTTCCGGGCATTCGCAAGGTGTTTAACAGTCTTAATGTGGTTGAACCAGTTGTAGAGACGCCTGAGCCTGAACCAGAGCTTGCCGCTTTACTCCGCGATCCTAATTTAAACGTTTGTTTTAATGACTGTTCGGTACTTTTAGAGGGCTTATTAACAGAAAATGCCAATGCCGAAATTACCACGGCAGTCACGGAGCTATGTGGCGCAGATGGGATTTCCTCGAGCATTAGTGTTGCTGATGATGTTGCCGAAGCCAGCTGGCTCCCAGGTCTTATTACTCTCTTACCCAGATTTAAAGATGACTTGAGCGCTGCCTGTCTGAATGCAAGTAATGACAATCTTGCACTTAGTGGCACAGCCGCGACGGAAGGGCTAAGAACAGAGCTTGCGGGGTTGGCTGCTGATTTAGGCTTGCCTCTTAGCAATGGGCTCGAGGTAGCGGCGCCAGAACTCACTGATCCAAACTTTAGCTTTAAGCTGGCTGATAACAGGGTTGAACTGAGTGGTTTGGTGCCAGAAACGAGCATTGCCCCCTTAGTGGCAGCTGCAAGTCAGCTTGTCGGTGATGAAAATGTCACCAATAACTTGAATTCAGAAGATAATGTTGCTTCACCGGATTGGTTTACAAGAGTCGTTGGTCAAGTTGCAGGCTTTGCTCGCGACGTAGAAACGCCAGAACTTGAAGTAGCTAATAATACTGTCACCTTAAATGGTATTGTTGCAAGTGAAGATGTGAGAACCAGACTGGGCAATCAATTCACCGAGGCCAGTGGTGTTGGGGTTTCAGTAACGAACAATTTGCAGGTTATCGAACCCTTGGAAGATCCTGCATTAAATGTCAAAGTGACGGACTCTGGCGTAAATTTAAGTGGGGCATTGCCGCAAACCCTTACTGAGGCTTTGACCAGTACAGCACAACTTATCAGTCCCACAATTAATTCAGAGCTCACCAGCGAAGATAATATTGCCAGCCCTGAGTGGTTGGCAACCGTGATTGAGCGCTTACCAGATCTGGCTGCAAATGCTCAGGAAGCTGAGCTTGATGTTCGGGACAATACGATAAGGCTCGAGGGCATTGTCAGTAGCGAAGAAATGAAAGCCAGTCTTGCTGACGAATTCACCAGTGCTGCCGGTGAAGGCGTAAGCGTGATAAACAATCTGAGGGTTCAGGCACCGCTGGCTGAACCTGAGTTTAGTGTCCAGTTTGCTGAGGATGGCAGTGTTCAGGTCGAGGGCAATCTTGCAACTGAATCGGTTAATTCACTCACTGATGTGGTGTCCGGAGAAGCAAGTCAAATCACCAATAATCTGGCAGAAGTTCCAGATACAGCAGTGCCAACCTGGTTAAGCAATATTATTGGCGAAATTCCTGACTTTAAGAGGGAAGTTGCTGATGCTGGTCTTACGGTTAAGGGCTCAACCGTAACGCTTTCAGGCTCAGTCGCCGATGAGGCTGAAAAAGCAGCTATTGCTGAGGGTCTAGCACAGGTGGCAGGTAGTGATGTTGAGATTATCAATAATTTGCAGGTGCTTGAGCCGCAGCTGCAGCCCGAATTTAATGTCAAGCTTAATGGTGATGGAACGGTCGAGCTAAGTGGCAATGTTGCCTCAGAAACGGCTGAAGCACTTAGCCAAACCGCCGGAGATACGGCAAGTCTGAACCTGGCAGAGGCCAATAATGTTGCGGCGCCAGCCTGGCTTGGAAATGTCATCGCTAAGATTCCTGACTATAAAGCTTCGGTCGCTGATGCTGAGCTTGATGTTCGGGGAGGTGTTCTTACGCTAAATGGGGTAGTCACCAGCGAAGAAGAAAAAGCCGCTATTGAAGCCGAGTTTGTTGCTGCTTCAGGGCCCGGCGTAAGTGTTCAGAATAATCTCCGGGTTGAAGCGCTAGAAGCGGTTGCAATACCACCAGAAACTTCTACTGAGGTCGTAGAGCCTGAAGCTGGTACGGAATCTGTTGATGTAGCTGACCCCGACCCTGCTGGACTAAGCGACCCCGAATTTAATATCAAACTCAATGACGACGGAACTGTCGAACTGAGTGGCAATGTTGCTCCGGAGACGGCAGCAAGTCTAAATGACGCGGTTGCCTCTGAAGGGGCAGAGATCAATGAGGCGCTGGCAGAAGTTCCAGAGGTCAGCACACCTGAGTGGCTCAATCAAGTTATTGGGCAAATCCCTGGCTATAACGCTCGAGTCGCTGATGCGGGTCTGGATGTAAAAGGTTCGACGGTAACCTTGACAGGTACGGTTGAGTCTGAAGAAGCAAAGGCGGCTGTTGCTGCTGATATTGCCGGAGCTGCGGGCGAAGAGGTTAACGTTATTAATAATTTGCAGGTGGTTGCGCCTCAGCCGACCTTACCTACCCGTTTTAATGTCAGTTTTGGCGATGATGGTTCCGTACTGCTCAGTGGTGATGTCGCTCCTGAAACGGCAACGACGCTTGGCGATATGGCTACTTCACTGTCGCCTAACATCACCAATGATCTGGCAGTTGGTCCTACGGTTGAAGCGCCCGACTGGCTGCCTGCCGTGATGGCTCAACTGCCTGACTTTAACGCTCAGGTCGCAGCGGCTGAAATAGACATTGCTAATAGCACGGTAATTTTAAGTGGCAGGGTTAGCAGTGAAGAGCAAAAGGCTGAAATAGGCGCTAAATTTGTTGACGCCTCAGGTCCAGGGGTTAGTGTTATCAATAATCTGGAAGTGATTAAGCCGAATCTGGTTGAGCCTAATCTACATATTCAAATGGATGATGGCACGCTTAAACTAAGAGGCCAAGTATCAGAAGCTACCGCTAACCTTGTTAATGATACCTCTAATCAAATTGCTGAAACGGTTGAAAGTAGTTTGGCAAGCTCGAGCAACGTTGCAAGCCCAGAGTGGTTGGGCAAGCTGATTGACCGCCTGCCAGATTATACTGCTGCGGTAAGTCAGGCTGAGCTGGACGTCAGTGGTTCAACCGTGACCTTGAGTGGTGTAGTGGAATCAGAAGAAGCAAAAGCAGCAGCTGAAGCCGCTATTGTTGAGACTACGGGACCGGGTGTTAGTGTGCTTAACAAGCTGCAAGTGATTCCACCCGCACCAGCAACCCCGGCTGCCCCGGAACCGGCCGATAGTTCTGCCGCGACGACTCCTGAAGCCGTAGCTGTTACTGAAACACCCAATCCAGAAACAAGTTCGTTAAGCCCTAATCTCAGGATTGATTGTGCTGCTGATAATGTGCGCCTGAGTGGCGTGCTTGCAACTGCGCAAGAAAAAGACCAGGCGGCAGCGGCCTTTGCGGCTAAAACGGTAGACAATGCCGTGCAGGTTTCTGCAGATAGAGACTCGCCTGCTTATTTGAGTAATGTTCTTAGTATTGCACCAAGAATTTGCGCTGATTTGGGCCGAGCCAGTTTAACCCTGGAAGGGGATAATCTAACCCTTTCAGGCATTACGCTCAGCAATGAACAAAGAGATGCTATTGCCAGCTATGTGAGTGAAGCAGTAGCACCTGAGGTAAATGTGCTTAATCGGCTGACTGTAGAGTCGCTCGTTCCTGTGACTGAGGATGGTAAATAATGAGAAATGGATTTTGGTGGTTGTTTTTACTTTTTGTTGTTGGGCTAATTATTGCGGCCATTTTTGGCTTCTTTAATGGGCTTCCCTGGCTTGCTGGTCAGATCTGGTTATGCCTGATTCTGGCATCCCTTCTGGGCATTTTCCTTGGCTGGTTGTTTGGTCGCCTCTTTGGTGGCGGGGGCTGGCGTACCAAGTTTACTGACCTCGAGTCCCGTTTTAATCGTCAGAGCAGTGATCTAGACAGTGTACGCTCTGATCTGGATGCGCGTAACCTTGCTTTTGGTGACCTTGAAACCCGCTTTGCCGGGGTTCAGGCTGATCTGGATGCCAGTCGTCTAGGCCGGGCAGATTTAAGTAATGAGCTGTCTGCCCGCACCGAACGCATGGCAGAACTCGAGCGTAAAGTGCTGACCATCGCCGATAAAGATGCTGAGATTGACCGCCTCAACCTGCGTTTAGGTGATTGGAACAAAGATAAGCAGCGTCTTGCCGAACTCGAGTCGGAACTGGGCACCTTAAGAGCAGACTACGATAGTCGCCTCAGTAACTTGCAAGCTGCTGAAAAGAGGGCCGCTGATTTTGAAACCCAGCTTGTGAGCATACGTACTCAAACAGGTGATAAAGAGAAGATCATTGCTGACCTGCGTGCAAACCTTGACAAAGCCCAGACAGCCAAAGAGCATGATCTCCAGCTTCGTATTGGTGAAATAGAAGGTATGCGTAACAGTCTGGTGGAGCGTGATCGCCAGATTGCCATGCTTGAGGCGCAACTCAGCACTGCCAGTAATGATGACCGCCTTGCTGAACTCGAGTCAGAACTTGATGGGGTACGCAATACCATTAATGACCGTGATGCCCGTATTCTTGATCTGGAAGCCCAACTGGCTAGCTACCGAGCTTCGAGTTCTAAAGCAAGCAATCTAGAAGCTCAAGCCGCTGAGTATAAGCGTGACCTGGACTTGCATAGTGCTCGAGTTACTGAGCTAGAGACCGAACTCGAGGGCTTAAAGGCTGACCTGGATGCGAGTCGTCAGGGTCGTCTCGATTTGCAAAATGAATTGGCTGCCAGAACCGAGCATATTGGGCAGCTTGAAACCAATCTCCAGGATGTACGGAGTAGCCTAACGGCTAAGCCTGACGTAAGTGCTGAACTTGCTTCTCTGAAAGCTGATCTGGATGCCAGCCGTCAGGGTCGTGCTGATTTGCAGACTGAGCTTGCGCTACGCACTGAGCGTATTGGTGAGCTTGAAAGTCAGGTGGCTAGCTTGCGCAGTCAAAGCTCGAGTGAAGCTGAAAGCATTAAAGCTGATCTTGCAGCCAGTCGTCAGGGTCGCAGCGATCTTGAAGCTGAGCTAGCTGCCAGAACCGAGCGCATTGCCGATTTAGAGACAAAACTGGTCGCAAGTACAGGGGCAAGCGCTCAGGAGTCACAATTACGTCAGGATATCGAGCGTCGCAATGCTCGCATTGCTGAGTTAGAAAAAGCACTGAATAGTCAGGAGAAAGAAGGTTCAGGCGATTTAAGAGCTGAACTAAATAGCCTAAGGCTTGGGCTTGCCGAGCGAGATACTCGCATTGCCGGACTCGAGTCCAGACTGCAGTCAGATGCAGGACAAATCTCTGGCATAAGGCCCAGCTCTTTCACTGAATCCGCACCAAGTCAAACATCCTCAAGTCAAAGACCATCAAGTCAAGCATCCTCAGCTCAAACGCTATCAGGTTCATCAGCATCAGGTTCAAGCGCATCTGGTCCTGCAAGTCCGCGCAAGAAGTCCAAAAAGAAAAAAGAAGTTATTGGTTACCGTGTTACCAACAGTCGGGTATTCAGAGCCGATGTAGCGCCGGAAGGCTATGATCCTCTGGGTGTTATAGATGGTATTGGGAATAGCAATCAGCAAAAGCTCTGGAATGCCGGTATTCGTACTTTTAAAGATCTCTCTGAAACTTCTGAAGATCGCCTCAAGAGTATCATCGGCAAAGACGATGCGTTCTATGATGAATGGATTGTCGAGTCAAGACGCTTTGTCAGAGGCGTTTACCGTCTGAGTGAAGCCACCAGTGGGGGCAGCACTCGCCGAGCAGACGATCTCACGCGCATAGAAGGCATTGGGCCAAAAATCAATGAAGCCCTGCTGGCTGGGGGTATTCGCACCTTTGAAGCCCTCGAGGCCGCGTCAGCTACGCAGTTGCGTTTGGCTATCGAAGCCGCAGGCATTACCTTTGCACCTAGCCTCGAGAACTGGTCAAAGCAAGCAGCTTACCTGGTTAGAGGAGATGAAGAAGGCTTTAAGGCTTATACGGATTATCTGATCGCTGGTCGTGACGAAGGCAGTCAGGACTAAACGGTGATGCTGAGTCGGACTGGTACAGAGCGTTGTGCCAGTCCGATTTTGTTTGCCCTCTTGCCAGCAAGGTCATGAGCATCGTTAAACAAAGAGCGTCCTACAGGTTCTTGAGTCCATCTTCATGAAGGTTTCATCTTTTTGCCTTTCATAAGGCGCACAATGAGACAGCTTTAGGAAAACCCTTCCTCTTGCTGTATGATATTAAGACTATGGCGAAACTACTTGAGCAATCACTTGAGGCACTTAGCCAGACCTTTAGCTTCATCTTGGAAGCCATTAAAGGTCTGCGGCTAAATCCTATGCTCTGGGAAAGTTCGAACTGGTTAGTCCTCGTTTTACTGCTGCTTTTGCTTTATATTCTGGTCCGGGCCCTATTCCGCGGGCCGCGCCAATCAAATGAGCCCGAGCTGCTCGTGTCTCGAGGCATCATTCAGCAGCCAGAAAGCAGCCCTACCCAGGTTTTACACATAAAAATCAGTAATCTTAATGAGTATCCTATACAGCTTTTAGAAATGTCTCTTCAGTCAGAGCTGATGTCGGCGCCTTTTATGGTTGAGTCAGCTGAAATTGTGGCTCCGCATGCTGCTGTAGAACTCGAGGCGGTATTGCCCAATAATATTGTCGGGGATAAGGGTGTCTTAGAGCTTTACGCCTATTTGAGCAAGCGCCAGAATAAACTCTATAAACTAAAAACCAGTTTTGCCTGGGAACCCTGGGCGCAGCGCTACAAAATAGAAGCGGTTGGTCAGCACTTAAAACGCAGCAAGCAACTGGCGAGTACCCGTCTAAATCAGGCCAGAAAGAAAGCCTGGTATCAGTACAATATGAAGTCAAATGTGCCGGTGGTACAAAATGAGCCTGAAGAGCCGGAAGAAACTTTTGTGCCCAAGTCAAAACCACCCCGGCAACTAGATATGGATTTTCCTGCTGATTTTTAGATTCAGCCTCTGATTCACTATATAAGCTGGATTAGTCGTCTTACGGTTTTCTTAAACAAAGCCAATGAGGCTGCAGTTGCTTACCTAATAAATATG
>JAGQHN010000113.1 GCA_020431825.1 Trueperaceae bacterium
CCAGTATCAAAGCCAAACGGTTAAGAGCTGGTTGGGATAACGACTATTTACTTAAGGTTCTATATGCGTAAGCCCTGTTGTTTCGTTTTAGCCTCAAAACAGCTCAGCGCCAATAAATGCTACACTCGGTGATTGCAGTGAGGGACGTCTGATCGCAGCAGTAGCTGAGGAAAGTCCGGGCACCACAGGGCATAGTGCCAGTTAACGACTGGGCGCGTAAGGCGACGGCAAGTGCAACAGAAAGGAAACCGTTATAGGTATCATCTATAAGTTATAGATGATACCTATAATAAGGGTGAAACGGTGTGGTAAGAGCACACCAGTACCGCTGGTAACAGGGGTAGCTAGGTAAACCCCACTTGGTGCAAGGTCCGAACGTCTGGGTTGACCCGACCTTAAGGCAAAGAAGACCGCTCGAGCCTCCTGGCGACAGGAGGCCCAGATAGATGATCAGAACCCGCAAGGGTACAGAACCCGGCTTATAGCCCTCCTGCAGCGCGGCCATGCCGCGCTTTATTTTTCTTTACCCAGCCACCTTTTTTAGCCTCGAGGGTCTACCCTGCTAACAATGTCTGTGCGAACCTTAGCGCATTTGTTATGGCTTGCTTATCTTACAAACCAATTTCAATCTTGTTTTCATCTAACTATGCTAATCTTTTCCATAAATTGTCTTATTCCAAGGCACTTCTTATGGTTTCTATCGCGTTTTTACGTTTCCCCTCAAAACACCCCTTTCTGTTTTTAACCCTTAATTTCGTCAAAAAGTGGGGTATAAGTGGGAGTCAGGTGGAAGAAATAATGAGCAAAAGGGGGAAAATAGGGAAGTAAGTGGGAGACGGTGGGAAAATGTGGGGAAAGTGTGTTAAACTGACGGACAGCAGACTATGGCTGTTCGTTTTTATATAAACAACTAAACAAACGGTCATAAATTTTGGCGTGAGGTGGGTCAGGGTGCCCTTTGGCGAATTTCAGTACTCCGTAGACGATAAGGGAAGAGTTATCATCCCACCTACGTTTCGTACCTTCGTTGAAGATGGCATGGTTGTAACCAGAGGTATGGAAGGTTGTCTTTACATATTCCCCTTAGATAAATGGCGCGACATGGAAGAAAAGCTAAAAAATCTTCCTATAACTGACGCTGATTCGCAAAACTTTGTGCGCTTCTTCTATTCAGGTGCCTCAAAGGCCTCTATTGACTCCGCGGGGCGTATTAGCATCCCAAATACGCTTAGACTTTTTGCTGATGCATCTGGCAATGTCATTATTGCCGGAACCCCCAACCGTCTCGAGGTCTGGAACGAAGCGCGCTGGCTAAGTAATCTGACCGCTATTCAGAGCAGTCCTCCTGCACCCCAGCTATTACGGGAGTTGGTAGGGTGAGTCCTTCTACGCCAGCTCCGCATATTCCGGTCATGCTCGAGGAGTGCCTCGAGTGGCTCAATCTTCAACCTAAGCAGTGGTACATAGATGCCACCTTTGGGGCCGGAGGCCATACTAAGGCCATGCTCGAGGCTGGTGTTAAGGTTTTGGCTATTGACCAGGACCCACATACCCAAGCCTATATGGCTCGTCTTAAGCAAGATTTAGCAGATAACAAACGTGCAGATTTTCTCAGCGTTCAGGGTAATTTTGAAGATCTGGTTCAGCATGTAAATCAAGCAGGGCTTGGTGCCGTCGCAGGTATACTGATGGATTTGGGGGTATCGTCTATGCAGTTAGATGAAGGAGAGCGGGGGTTTGCCTTTAGAAAAGACGGCCCTCTTGACATGCGTATGCAAGCCAGCGGAGACTCCGCTGCTGATGTCGTCAATCACTATGAACAGGAAGATCTGGCTGCCATTATTTTTAAATACGGCGAAGAGCGCTACAGCCGCCGTATTGCCAGAGCGATTGTTGAAGAGCGTGCTCGTGAAGAAATAACCACGACACAGGCCCTCGCTGCGATTATTCAGCGTGCCTATCCTAAAGGTTCTTACCGCCGCGATCACCCTGCCAGACGGACCTTCCAGGCTCTCCGCATTTATGTTAATGACGAATTAGGTGTTTTAGAAAGAGCTTTAAAAGGGGCAGAAAGTGTTTTAGCAGAACAGGGTCGTCTGGTCGTTATGAGCTACCACTCTTTAGAAGACCGTATCGTCAAACACTTTATGCGAAGTTCTGAATTTTTAACAGGGTTAACCAAAAAACCTCTTTTAGCTAGCGAAGCCGAAGCAGAGCGTAATCCCCGGGCTAGAAGCGCCAAGCTAAGGGTTGCTGAAAGGTCAGTCAGATGAGTTTAAGTACCAAAAGAATCGTGAGTCTTTATTTATTTCTCCTGCTCCTGCTATCTTTTGTCGGGGTAAGCAGCCACAAATTTTACCGCCAGCATGACCGACTACTCGAGACCAAGGAAAATCTCATTTTAGCGCTGAGCGAAAAACGAGCAGAAGCGCTCCAGCGAATTGGCCCCGATAAGGTCATCGAATGGGCCGAAGAGCATGGCATGGTTCCTGCCGCCTCTCCTGTAGGCGCCCAGATTGTTTCTGTGGGTAATAAGCCTCCTTTGCTGCAATACGATATTGCCCCAATCAAGGTGGTCACTAGATGGTAAGTAGCAAATCTCGAGTTGGCAAACCCAAACCACCACCAGAGAAAGAGCCAGAAAAAGATATTAAGGTTCAGCGCCGGGCTCTGCTCCTTATTATGATGGTTATCCCTTTGGGGCTAGCCTGCTATAGCTTTTTCAACTCCCAATTTACAAGTCCCAACTGGCCACATGTTCCGGTTGATGTTCCACCAAGAGGTGTTATACAAAGTCGTGACGGCACTATTTTTGCCGAGGGTGATGCTGAGCATAGGCGCTACCCTATGAACCGGATTGCAGCGCATATCATTGGCTTTAGTGGCAAGGTACAAGAAGACGGAAGTTATGGACTCGAGGGTTTAGAAAATACCCTTGATAGCCGCTTGCAAGCTGGCGAAACCATCACACTGACAATCGACCCGCGCATGCAATCGGTAGCGCAAAATCAACTTAAAAAGACCATCACTACCTACGACGCGTTAAATGGCTCGGTGGTAATTTTGGAAGTAGGCACCGGGCGCATTTTGGCAGCAGCTAGCTACCCGGAGTTTGACCCTAACCGCCAGAGGTATGTGCATGACCGCAGCATCATCAGTAACAAAGCTTTTTTATATACCTTTGAACCTGGTTCGGTTATGAAACCCTTTGTGGTTGCCTCGGCTCTCGAGGGCAAATTCTGGTCCCTGGACAGGTATCTGGAAACACCTATGTTTTTAAGAGTCGGCGACAAAACCTTTCAAGATGTGGTGCAACATGACGACTGGCTAAACCTCTGGGACATCTTACGCTTTTCCAGCAATTCCGGCATGATCCATCTCAGCCAAAATTTTAGTGACGAAGAGCTTTATGCCTGGCTAAAACACCTGGGCTTCGGTACAGGTCTCAATGTTCCTTCTATTTTTAGCCGGGCTGGTACCCTGCGTGATACCCCCTGGTTTCCTCAAGACCATGCCTCGATTACCATTGGGCAGAGCATGTCAACGACCTCGCTCGAGCTTGCTGCCAATTACAGTATCTTTGCCAATAAAGGCATGTTTATTACGCCTTATCTGGTCGAAGGCGATGAACCTCCTGCACCTCAACGTCGCCTCTCTGATAAAACTGCCGAGACCGTTTTAAGCATGTTGCGTTACGTTGTGGACGAAAGCAGTCTGAAAGAATCTATGGTTCCGGGCATACCTGTTGCCGGTAAAACGGGCACAGCCGATGTCTTTGACGCTAAGGCCCAGGCTTATCTTGAAGACGATTATAATGTCACCTTTGCTGGCATCTTCCCGGCAGACAACCCCAAAGTTACTATGGTGGTTACCGTACAAAAACCCCGAAAGTCGGGCTCGAGCACCGTGGTCGCCGCCCCTCTCTTTGGTGCTATTGAGCATGAGATCGCTCCTTTACTTAATCTAGGCATAGGAAGGTAGTGACGTAAGTAACGACAGTTTTATGTGTAAGATGTGTAAGCTAATTTTATGGAGGTCTTTAACAACGTGAATTTAAGTGCATCCTTTATGGCAAGCTTAAGCCCGGAAGCCCAGCTTCCCGAGGGCTTACCTGAGGCGTCAGGTATAAGCTTTCATAGTGGCAGAGTCAAAGCCGGAGATGCTTTTTTTGCCCTGCCTGGTGAGCAGCAGCATGGCATTATCTATGCTGAAGATGCGCTTGCCAGAGGTGCCGCTTTTATTGTTTCAGACCTGCCCCATCCTCAGGGCATCCAGGTTAGCCAACCCGATCAGCTACTCCTTCAGTTAGGTAGGCATGCCAGAACCGAACTGACAAAGCCAATTATTGGCATCACAGGGTCAGCAGGTAAAACAAGCACCAAGGCTTTTGTGGCAGCGGCCTTGGCAGCTGAGGCCAGCCCTGGCAACTTTAATACCCCATTTGCCCTCGCCCAGACCCTGGTAGAACACTGTCTCTATAAATCTGGAAAGATACTGGTGCTCGAGCTTGGCATTGACCATCAGGGTGAGATGCAACGACTCGTTGATCTGGTCAGACCGGACTACGCCCTGATTACCAGTATTGGCGCAAGTCATTTGCTGGGTCTTGGTTCACTGGAAAATGTGGCAAAAGAAAAATCAACCATTTTAAGTTTAGGGGCAAAGGGTCTGGTGAGTACTCAGGCAGCCCGCTTTGTCACTGACTATCCAACGGAAACCTATGGTTTAGAGACGGCAACCTATCAGGCAGATCTCAGTAGGGATGAAACCTCCCTGAGCTATAAGACTATAGTCCTTAGGCTTCCGCGACCCGGCAAAGCTATGGCAATCAATGCCACGGCTGCGCTAGCGATGGCAGATATTCTTGGTATAGATTTACAAGATGCTGCCCAGCGCCTCGAGCAAACTAAGCTCGAGCCCGGTCGACTTGAATTTAAACGCCTGGGTCAACTGCTGATTATTGATGATACTTATAACAGCAATCCCCTTTCAGTTACAGAAGCCCTCACAATCTTACGGAAACAAGCTGGTCCGCATATTGCAATTTTGGGAGACATGTTAGAACTTGGGGGTCAGTCCCACCATTATCATCATGAACTGGGTGAAGCTACCAGAGATCTTAGAACTTATGCCATCGGTCGCGAATCCATAGCTATTTTAGAGGCTAATCCCAAAGCGAAACACTATCTTACTGTCGAATCCTTTTTGGCGCAGCTCCCTCAATTTGATAAGGGAAGCATCCTGGTAAAAGGCTCCAGAGGCATGAAGCTCGAGCGTGTCGTAGATGCGCTTATGGGGGTCAAGTCTTGACGCTGCTTATAGCAAGCTTAGCTTCTGTTTTTGGCGTTGCCCTGCACATCCGTCTGGCACACCGTTATGGCTGGGGTAAGCCGGTTCGCAAAGACGGTCCTCAAAGTCATCTGGTAAAAGAAGGCACGCCTACCCTTGGGGGCATTGCCTTTATTTTAATTGCCCTCATCGTCTGGCTCATCTTTGGTGTTAAAACCAGCGATGCCTGGGCAGTTTCCCTGCTGACCTTGGGTGCTGCCGCAGGTGGTTTATTTGATGACTTTCTATCTTTACGCAGAAAACGTCTGGTTGCAGAAGGTATAGACGCCTCTACAGGACTTCTTGCCCGCTACCGACTGGTAATTCAAGCCTTCTTTGCGCTTTTATTTGCAATTTATGCAGTAACAAATGGCAAAACAATGTTCGGCCTCATAGGGCTTGATCTTATTGCCTTTACGCTTATCATTATGGGAGCAATTAATGCCGTTAACTTTTCCGACGGTTTAGATGGTCTTGCCGCAGGCATGATGGTCATTATGCTTTTGCCTTTCCTAGGTCATCCCTTTAGCTTGCCCCTAATAGGTTCACTTCTGGGTTTCTTATGGCATAACAGCCACCCTGCCAAAGTAATGATGGGAGGCGTTGGCTCAGAGGCACTTGGAGCAGCTCTGGCGGGCATTGCGATTACTTCAGGCTGGGTATGGTACCTGCCACTTATTGCCCTCATGCCTGTTCTCGAGGTTCTCTCAGTCATGATTCAGGTAAGCTATTTCAAAAGAACAGGTGGAAAACGCTTCTTTAAAATGAGTCCTCTGCATCATCACTTTGAACTAAGTGGCTGGTCAGAGATTCAGGTAGTCATGCGCTTCTGGCTAGTGACCGCTTTTTGTGTGGCTACTGCCTGGGTTTTGGAGCGAATGCTATGATTCTGGTTTTTGGTCTAGGACGAAGTGGTATAGCCACATCCCGGCTACTCGCCAAACAAGGCCATAGCTTTGAGGTTTATGATGATAAACCTGACCCCGCCCAGGTTTCTGAAGTAACCGCGCTTGGAGGTAAGTTTACAGCTACGCCTCTTGAGAGTTCAGCCCATCTTTGTATCGCGGCACCAGGCGTTCCCCTGACGCACCCTGGCTTACAGGCGCTGACAGACAAAGGGGTGGAAATTATCGGTGAGGTCGAGTGGGTTTACCGCACGGTAAAGACTCCGCTCATTGGCATAACCGGTACTGCGGGAAAAGGCTCGGTCACACGCTGGCTTTGTGACGTTCTGGTGTCAGCTGGCAAAGATGCCGTAGCAGGTGGCAACATTGACCCAGCTCTGGCTGAGGTTGCCCTTGATCATGAAGTTCTGGTCGCCGAGTTGTCCTCCTTTCAACTCGAGCGCTGCCCCACCTTAAAACCACGCATCGCTGTCGTCCTAAATCTGGGACAAGACCATATTGATAGACACGGTAGCCTGGAGCATTATCATGAGGCCAAACGCGCCATTATTCAGAACCAGGACGCGACTGATACCTTTATATATAACGCTGATGATCCGAAACTTAAAGACTGGGCCAAAACAAGTTCGGCGAAGTGCTTGGGCTTTTCCCTGGAACAAGAAGCCGATGCTTATTTAAAGGGGGACTGTTTAATGCTTGGGACAGAAGCCCTACTTCAGGTCTCGAGCCTTCAGGTCGCAGGTAAGCATCAGTTTGCCAATGCCCTTGCCGTTGCCCTGGCTGCCAGAGTCTCTGGGCTTGAAAGCGCTGAAATCCGCCTGGGTTTAACCGCCTTTCAGGGTTTGGAAGGACGCTACGCCCTGGCCGGAACACGAGGCCATATCCGGTTTATAGAAGATTCGATTGCTACTCGCACTCTTGCTGTTAAAGCTGCCCTCGAAGCGACCGAGCCACCTATTGTCTGGATTGCTGGCGGCGAGGATAAAGGGGCTGACTTCGGTGCTATTAGCGAACTCATTCGCGAACGCGTTAGCTTGTTTGTTGGTATGGGAAAATCAGGACAGTCCTTTGCCCAAAAAGTGGCCCACTTGACGCAAACCTCAGTTTGTCTCGAGCCACAAGGGTCCTTAGCTCTAGGTAGTGCAGTAAAAACTGCGGTAAGTCACCTCGAGCAAAACCATCAGGCCAGAGGCACCGTCCTCTTCGCACCTTTAGCTGCCTCATTTGATCAATTTAAAGACTATAAAGACCGCGCCAAACAATTTAGACAAGTGGTAAAGGAATGGGAAAAGTAGTGGATATCTTATTGGTTTTTACTCAGCTCACCTTGGGCATGTTGGGCGTTCTGGGAATAGCAACAAGTGAAGCCAGTACCGGCTTGATTATTCGCCAGACTATTGCCGTCTTTGCAGGTCTTGGTCTTACCTATACCGTTGCCCGCTTTTCACCCAAGCGCATTATTAAAAACAGCCCCTTGTTTTATGTTATTACGCTCCTGCTGCTCATTCTGGTTCTCTTTATCGGGTCTACACCAGCTGGCTCGGCTGGCAAACGCTGGCTTCTTTTAGGCCCCATAAGTTTTCAACCCTCTGAACTTATGAAAGTTGCTATTATTGCTTACCTTACCGCCTTCTTTTATAACCATTATGGAAACTGGGAACTCTGGCGTCCTATGCTCTTGGTAGGGGCAGCCGTTGGGCTTATTTTGCTCGAGCCGAACTTTAGTACCAGTCTATTTATTTTTTATCTGGCCATAGCCATTATGTTAATTGCAGGTACACGCCTGGTACGCCTATTTAGCATCGGAATTGCCTCGAGTATTGTCGCGTTACTCTTTGCCATCCCGCTGGTGGGTAAATACGGCTATTTTGTCGAACGCATCTCCCACTTTATAAACAAGAATCCAGAGGTTTATATTGGCAGCCAGGCCGATTTGGCCAGCCGCGCCCTGCGCAATGCAGGTTTTTTTGGCATTGGTCCTGGTACTGCTCGCTATGTTCCTGAAGCGCATACCGACATGATTGCAATTTCCATTGCTCAGGCTTTGGGTCTCACAGGCATCATTACCGTTATTATTTTGTACATTTTTATTGCTGGCCGTGGTGTACGAATTGCCGCTGAGACCCGAGGGCCGGGTAGTCTTTTGGCAGCCGGCGCTACTGCCTATATATGCAGTCAGGCAGCTCTTAATTTGCTTGTCGCCAGCGGTCTCTTACCTGTCACGGGCGTCGTTTTACCCTTTGTGAGTCACGGGCTTAACAGCATGGTTTCTGTTTCCATTGCCCTGGGCTTTTTACACAGTGCTTATCGGCAAGCCCGACTAACAGGGGCACGCCTATGAAGCGACTGGTTTTTGCTACCGGCGGCACCGGCGGGCATATCTTTCCAGCCTTGGCCATTGCCACCGAAGCCAAAAAGCGAGGCTATGACTGCCATTTTATAGGCCAGGAACAAGGTATGGAAGCCAGACTTATCCCTGAGCAATTCCCTTTTATTGGTGTGGCTGCTGGCAAACTGGACCGTCAGCGCCCTAATCCTCTGGCAGTATTACGAAATGTTAAAGGGGTTATAGAGGCTATAGGCGCACTGCGAAAACTCGAGCCTGCACTGGTTATAGGTTTTGGTGGCTTTGCCAGCTTTCCTGCTCTTGCCGCCGCCAGACTTTTAGGGAAACCTTATGTCTTGCATGAAACCAATGCCTACCCCGGACTGGTCACGCGGCTCTTTGCTCGAGGCGCCAAACTGGTTCTTGCTTCCCAGAACAGTACCTTTGACCATCTTCCCAAGACACTCTCGGCGCATGTCGTTGGTCACCCAGTCAAAGAGGAGTATGTAGATAAGGTGACGGCTCGAGCTCAACTTGGCTTACCGCAAGACGCACTCATCACTTATGTCACAGGTGGCTCTCAGGGTTCCCTCTTTCTAAACACCCATGTTCCCGATGCGTTTACAGGTTTAAGCAGTCAGATGCCTCATGCGGTTTTGCATAGTACCGGCAAACGCTGGCTCGCTGATGTTGAGAAGGGTAGCGCGGGACTTATGAACTATTTTACTAAAGATTTTGTCAATGCTACGCTGGCCTGGTCTGCTGCTGATCTGGCCATATGCAGGGCGGGCTACGGCACCCTGTCAGAGGCCGCTTTTCATGGCGTGCCTTGTATTATGATACCGTTACCAACGGCAGCAGAAAACCATCAATTCCATAATGCACAAGCGTTTGCTAGGGCCGGGGCAGGATGGGTTATGGAAGAAAATCAGATCGGGTCTTTAGCTATGATGTGGCAAGAAAAATTAAATATTCAAACCTTAAGTGAGGCTTCACAGGCCGCACTGAAACTTTCGCCTAAAGGCGCAAGTACAACTTTTATGAAACTTATTGATAGCTACTTTCAGCTCTCCAATGGGGCCAGTCTGGGAAGTGCCGCATGAACGAACATTTGCACTTCATGGGTATTGGCGGGGTTGGCATGAGCGGTCTCGCCCGCTGGTACCGGGCCGAAGGCTACGAAGTCTCGGGCTGTGATAAGCAAAGATCCCAACTTACTGATGAACTCGAGGCCGAAGGCATTAAAGTTTATACTGGTCATGATTCTGAGCACCTATCAGGGGTTACCACGCTTATCAGTACCATGGCTGTAGCGGACTCCGAACCAGAACTGACTGCCGCCAGCCATATTCGCTCTATAAAACGCATTGCCCTGCTGGCTGAACTTTTTAGCAAACGTCAGGCTATAGGGGTCACAGGTACCCACGGCAAGAGCACGACCACAGGTATGCTCACTACGATTTTTCTTGATCAAAAGGACGCTTCGGTACTGCTCGGTGCTAACCTGCCACGCCTAAAAGGCAATATGCGCTACTCAAAATCTCCGTATCTTCTGGCAGAAGTCGACGAGTCTGATCCTGGCTTTGCGCAATTGAAAACTCAGATTTCAGTGATTACCAATCTTGAGAATGACCATATCGCTGAAGGCTTTAGCGAAAGGCGCAATTATCATGCCAGCTACGCTGACCTCGAGCAGGCCGTTTTAAGCTTTGCAGCTAACAGCAAGCAGATTATTTACTGCGGTGATTGGCTCTCCCTTGAGCGTCTGGTAGGTCAGCAAAAAAATGCCTTTAGTTATGGGCTTAACAAATATGCCGATTATGCCATTACTGACTTACATCTTTTTTCAACGGGCTCGAGTTTTACCTTGCGCACCCCTAAAGGCACCCTTTTCCCGGTTAAATTGACTGTTCCCGGCGAGCATAACGTGCTTAACGCTACAGCTGCTTTAAGTGCCGCTGACCTTGCTGGACTTGATTTGGCAGAAGCCAGCAACAGTCTTAAGAGCTATAGCGGCGTTGGACGCCGCTGGCAGCAATGGGGCAATATTAAAGGTGCGCTTGTCATAGATGACTACGCCCATCACCCAACGGAAATTGCTGCCACACTCAAAACTGCTCGCCAAACCGGGCGCAGAGTAAGGGCAGTTTTACAGCCTCACCGCTGGATTCGTACCGCACAGCACTGGCCAGAAATGGCCGACGCTGCCAGTCTGGCAGATGAAGTACTTGTTATGGATATTTATGGTGCTGGCGAAACGCCCATCGATAATATTTCTCCCGACCTTATTGTCGAGCGTATCAATCTTAATGGTAAACCTGCCTATTACTACAGCTTTGAAGATGCCAAGGACTATCTGGCAGAAACCACCAAATCAAATGATCTGGTGATAACGCTAGGCGCAGGTAATGTCTGGCAGATTGCTGAGGGCCTAGTTCAGCGGCTTGAGCAAAAACTTAACAGCGAGGCTTCCCATGCCTGAAACGTTGCTAGCCAAACGCACTCGGCTTGCAGCTTACACCACCTTAAAGGTGGGTGGTGAGGCAGAGCTTTGGGAAGTGAATAGCACAGCAGAATTACGCGAGGCCAGTAGCGAACCATTTCGTGTACTGGGCGCAGGTTCTAATCTCCTCATCAGCGATGAAGGAGTCAAAGAAAGGGTGGTAAAACTTGGCAAATCGTTTAATAACCTAGAGGACTTTTCAAGCAGCGGCGAAGTTTGGCTGGGAGCAGCAACCCCCTTACCTGGTCTGGTCAGGCGGGCTGCCAGTGCTGGCCTATCTGGCTGGGAAGGTTTACTGGGCATTCCTGCGGTTTTGGGTGGAGCCATCGCCATGAATGCAGGAACCCGCTACGGCTGCATTGCTGATACTCTGCAAGAGGTCGAGCTAATGGTCGGTGGTGAAATCGTCAGACTGTTTGCAGATGAGCTAAAGCTTTCTTACCGTCATAGTGAATTACCCCAAAGTGCTATCATAACGAGAGCCAAATTTAAGCTTAGTTCCTCGAGTCCAGAAACAGTCGAGGCCCTTTTAGCCAAAGTTGATGCTGCCAGAAAAGGTCAGCCTAAAATCAAGTCCGCGGGTTGCGCCTTTAAAAACCCTGAGCCTGATAGCGCAGGCAGACTGATTGATGAAGCTGGTCTCAAAGGACTTAGAGTTGGTGACGCCATGGTTTCTTTAGAACATGGCAATTTTATCGTCAACTTGGGTCAGGCAAGTGCGACCGATGTGCTAAAGCTTATTGATATGATACGCAGTCGGGTCAAAACACCCTTGGCACTAGAATGGCAACTATGGGGCTTTGGTGAGGCAGGCAATGGTTAGGCTTTATATTTTACTATTTATTGTAGTTTTTGCATTGGGGTTAAGTTATTTTCTCCCTGTCGTTACCCATATTGAAATAAAAAACAACAGTCACTTTAGTGATCAGGAAATAAGAGAGCTTGCCCATATTGATTTTGGTACCCCCTACTTGTGGATTAATGACTGGTGGCTACGTGAACTCAAAAATGAACCCTGGATTGCTACTGCCAGTGTGATCAAACAGTGGCCCAATACCATTCTGATTAGCGTGGTAGAGCGCCAGGGATTTTTAACAGATGGGAACAACGTCTACGCCAGTGACGGAACCCTTTTGCCAAGTGCCAAAACCGATAGTGAACATTTGATACGCTTTAGCGGCTGGGGACGCTCGAGACTCGTCGAGCTCATAAATCTAATTAATTTACTCGAGCTGCAAAAGCTCGAGCCAAAGATGGTAAGCTACAATCCAGCAGGTTTTACGATCCAATTTGCCAATTCGCGTCTGTTCACCCCTTCTATCGAAGCCTTACGGACGCACTGGACAAGTATAAAACAACAATCTGGGTCAAGGGTCTATGTCTACCCTTGGGGAGTGAGTGCGGTACATGAGTGAGAATATAATTGTAGGTTTGGATATCGGTAGCACCAAAATATGCACCGTCATAGGAGAGGTTGCGAGCGATGGCGTTTTAGACATTATTGGTGAAGGCACGGTTCCCAGTGATGGTTTGCGTAAAGGCGTTGTTGTCAATTTAGAAAGAACGATTTCTGCCGTGCGTCAGTCCATAAACAGTGCCGAAAGAATGGCTGGGGTTGAAGTAAGTCATGTCTGGTTGGGGGTGGCAGGAAGTCATCTCAAAGCCATGACTAGTCATGGCATGTCGGCAATCAGGCGAGGGCAGGAAATTACTCAGAGCGATGTTGAACGTACCATTGAAAATGCCAAAGCCATACCGCTTGAGACCAATATGGAAGTTATCCATGTTTTACCTCAAGAATATGTGGTCGATGGCAATGATGGTATTAAAGACCCGGTTGGTATGTCCGGGGTAAGACTAGAAGTTGATGTACATATTATTGCGGGGGCGCAAGGTCCTATTCAGAACTTAAAGCGCTGTGCCAGAGACGCCGGAGTTGAAGTTGACGGTATGGTCATTCAGGCCCTAGCATCTGGTCTTGCAGTACTCAATCACAGTGAGCAAGACGTTACAACTTTACTGATAGATATTGGTGGCGGCACTACCGATGTTGGTGTATTCAGACGAGGCATTCTCACTCACTCGGCTGTTATTCCCTTAGGTGGCGATCATATTACTCAGGATATTTCTCAACTTCTGCGTATTCCTCCTGATGAGGCAGAACGGGTGAAAAAACGCTACGGCGTAGCCGTGCCCGACCTTGCTGACCGGGATGTGACTCTGGAAGTTGCTAACCCTAACTACACAACCTCTCTCACCACCTTTGAATTGGCACAGGTCATTAGACCTAGAGTTGTTGAAATCTTAGATTTGGTTAAACAGAACATTGAGCAGCGTATGGGCGCTTTAGAGCTTTTAGCTGGCAATGTTGTCATTACCGGTGGCGCTTCCCTTATGCCAGGACTCGAGCAAGTCGCTACCGAACGCTTTAGATTACCCGTTCGCATTGGCAAACCGCAGGCCATTTCTGGCATGGTAGATGTGGTCTCGAGTCCGGCCCATGCGACCGCAGTGGGCCTGGTTAGGCACGGAGTGAAACACCGTGTTACAGTACCTAGCGGCAGTAGTCCCAGCCGGGTGAGCGAAACCCAAAGTGGGCCTGGTCTTTTTGGCAATATTCGTAATATTTTGAAAGAATTTTTTTAGAGGTGGGTGACATGACTTTTCTTGATAATGCAGTTATTCGTGTAATCGGACTTGGTGGCGGTGGAAACAACGCCGTTACCCGAATGATTGAAGCAGGCTTACAGGGGGTAGAATTTATTGCTGCCAATACTGATGCTCAGGTACTGGCCAGCAATCTTGCAGATACTCGCATCCAGCTTGGCGATCACTTAACCAAAGGTCTCGGCGCTGGAGCTAACCCCGAAATCGGCGAAAAAGCCGCAACCGAAGACCGTGACAGAATTGCTGAAGTGCTACGCGGCGCTGATCTGGTTTTTATTACCGCGGGTATGGGGGGTGGCACCGGTACAGGAAGCTCCCCTGTTGTTGCCGAAGTTGCCCGTGAACTTGGCGCTTTAACAGTGGCTGTGGTAACCACACCTTTTAGATTTGAAGGCCCCAGACGTATGCGTCAGGCAGAAGACGGTCTAAGAAAACTCGAGGATAAAGTAGACGCCCTCATCGTGGTAGAAAACGAAAAACTGGTCAGCTCTCTCGATAAGAAAGCCCGCTTAACCGACGCTTTCCGCATTGCCGACCGTGTGCTTTATCACGGGGTAAAAGGTATCAGCGATGTAATTAACGGTGAAGGCATGATCAACGTTGACTTTGCCGATGTTCGTTCTCACTTAGCCAATGCTGGCTCAGTACTCATGGGTATTGGTGCAGGTCGTGGTGAAAAACTGGTTGAAGAAGCCGCCAATAGCGCTATCCATAGCCCGCTGCTTTCCAGAGGCATTGAAGGCGCCAAGCAGTTACTTATCAATATCACGGGTTCTGAGGAGCTTACGCTGCTCGATGCCCACGACATTGTTGACCGTATCTGCGACGCAACTGAAGTCGAATCTCCTGATGTTATTTTTGGGGTTTCTTCTGATGAAGCAGCCGGTGACGAAGTGCGTGTCACAGTAATTGCATCTGGCTTTGACCATCAGCCCCAAACCAAAGTGCTGCGCCCCAATCAACTCAAAGGCATCGCTGGCAACCGCAACTATGACCCTACCAACTACGACATTCCAGCCTTCCTGCGCTACAACCCTGACAGCGAAAAAATCAACTAAACGCCCTAACAAGTGAACTCGCTTCCCCCATAAAGGGGGAAGTTTTATTTTTGGTAACGTCTTCGTTAATCTGAGCTATTCTGTTAAATGGATTGTCAAGTCCTCGGGCAATAGTTATTAAGAAAATCTAGTCAAGCCTTAGAGGTAACCCTTATTTCATTTGCTGAGAAGTGAGAAAAGAATCATGAGCAAAACAATTTATCAGGGCAAAATTCTTAACCTGAAACTACTTGACCAGAAATGGGAAATCGTCGAGCATGCTGAAGCTGTTGCGATAGTTGCCATGAATGAGGGAAAAATTCTGGGGGTAAAGCAACACCGTCCAGCCATAGGAGCAACGACCTGGGAGATTCCAGCAGGTTTAATTGATGAGGGTGAGACACCTGAAGCAGCAGCTCACCGCGAGCTTGCCGAAGAAACCCAGCTAAAAGCTGAGCTCGAGTTGCTTACTCAGTTTTATACCAGTCCAGGCTTTACCAATGAGAAAATCTACCTTTTTAAAGCAACTAAGCTCTCCCCTGCTCAGGGCGAACTTGACGAGGATGAAGACCTCGAGCCCCTCTGGCTCGAGCCTAAAAAACTCTGGCAGGAAATTCAAACCGGCAAACTCGCCAGTAGCAGTCCGTCTGTCTTGGCACTGCACATGGTTTTGTCACAAGCATGAAACTGCAAAGCTTTGAAACCGAGCGTTTTTTTGCACGCTATGAATTTAGCGCAACCCACTTGCTATCGGTCTCCGATTGCGAAACGGTAACGATTGAAACACTCCTTGAGCTGGCGAATATGAACTTAAGCAACCTGGGGGGACTAAGCCTGGGCTATACCGAAAGTCAGGGGAACCCGGCTCTGAGAGCCGCTATCGCTAAGAACTACCCGTCTGTGACACCAGAAGATGTTCTGGTTTTAGGTTCACCCATCGAAGGGCTTTTTATCAGCCTACAAGCGCTTCTGGACAAGCAGGATGAAGTCATTATCTTAACACCTGCTTATGACGCTCTGTTTAACCTTCCAGAAGACCTGGCGGGCAAAGCTATTCCCTGGGAACTTAAGGCAACTGAAAACAGCTGGCAGCTTGATCTGGACAGGCTCGAGTCGCTCATCACGTCTCAGACCAAGGTCATCGTTGTTAACTTTCCCCACAACCCCACTGGGTTTTTACCCACCCCGGCTGAGTTTCATAAGCTGATTGAACTTGCACAAAAAAACGATCTCTGGCTACTTTGTGACGAGATGTATAAAGGGCTCGAGCATTCTGAAACCAAACCCCTTACCTCTGCCACCGATCTTTATGATAAGGCCATTATCCTGTCAGGCTTATCAAAAACACACGGCTTACCCGGCTTACGCGCTGGCTGGCTGATTCTTAAAGACAAAGAAATGTTTCAGGCCATTCTTAACTGGAAACTCTACACCTCGATTTGCCCCCCCGCCCCTACTGAGTTTTTGGCGTTAGCTGCCCTTAAAGCAGCAGATAAACTTAGACAGAAGAACCTGGAAATTATCACGAAAAACCTCGAGCTTGCCCAAGTTTTCTTTAAACGCTGGGATGAGCTTTTTATTTACCGAAAACCCAGGGCAGGCTCTACTGCGCTGGTTGAATTAAGACGGGGCCGAGCGACAGAGTACTGCCACAGCCTTGCTCTAGAAGCCAGCATAGTGCTTTTGCCCAGCCCTTTTATGCGTTTTCCAGACAGGTTTGTGCGCTTTGGCCTTGGACGAGAAAGTTTTCAGGCTGCCCTGACAGCTTACGATAAGCATCTTTCTTCAGCTGGCTGATGTATGCTCGAGCAGCAAAACTGGTCTTCCCTACCCCAGAGCAGCCTATGACCAGAATTTTCTTTAGCAGTTCCACGAATAAGCCAAGAGGTATAATAGAAAGGTAATGGCCTATTCAATGGATATAAGAAAACGGGTAGTGAAAGCTTATATAGAAGGGCAGAGTAAAAATGCCATAGCCAAGCGCTATGAACTGAGCTGGTGGACAGTAGATAGCTATATCAAACGAAATGAACAAGGAAATCTGGAGGCAAGCTCTCCTCCAGGAGCGAAACCGTTGCTTGATGAAAAAGCATGCAGGGTTCTAAAACAACAGGTTCAAGAACATCCAGACTGGACATTAGAAGAGCATAGTGATGCTTTGTATGAAAGTAC
>JAGQHN010000114.1 GCA_020431825.1 Trueperaceae bacterium
ATCTTGCCATGACTCATTCCTGAATTATGTCAAAGGGGGGGGCGGAAAGTCGGTTAAAGACACTGTTTTACTGAAATTACACGTAGGCAATCTCATGGCTTGCAGTAAGCCTTAGGGTAAATTTTTCGGCGGTTTTTAACAGATTGAAGATATTATGCAGATTGACTCGAGCATATTGACACAGACAACTGGCATGAATAAAGGATGCTTTGATAAACTAGAGCTCGAGCATCCTAAATATTTATTTTCTTACTGAGACTTGGCTTTTCTTTGATAATGAATATTCCACTTATCTTGCCAGCTCAGGCCCCCATCCTGAGAATGCTGCCAATCCCAGAAAAGACTTGATTCACTTATATCTCTAAAAACCATGCGGTGAATGATTACTTTGCCATCTCGCTCTTGCGCCTGGGTGCAAAGCTCCATCTTGCCGTCTGAAAAAACTCCTTCAAACAGCAAATAGGCACCACTGCTATCAATCCAGGTCTGTTGCCACTTTTTCAGGCGGGAATTATAGACTGACCAGCTTTTTCCCTGAAAGCTGCCCCCAGCAAAATCAAAATGCTCCTGAAGAGCACAATCCGTCATGATCTTTTTTATATGATTACTGCCTTTTGCAATTTCACCTGCTACACCCCCCGTTTGCTCGGCTGGCCAGGTCAGCTCCCAGTCACCCAGCCAGAAGTCAAACTGATGCGCTTCTGGAGATGAGCAAGGTTTTGCAACATCATTTGCCATAACTCGCTTCCTTTCCTGATTTTTATTATATACAAGTATATATAAATCTTGCACTTAGCGCCGACTTTCTTTAATTTATTAAATATCAATTAGCAAATATTGACATATATATTATCAATAATCTACAATTTTATTTAAAAGGAGTTATTTATGGAGCAAGAACGCGCGCAAATCCTGGCAATGGTTGAAGAGGGAAAGATTACGCCTGAACAGGCAGAACAGCTACTCGAGGCACTCGAGGCCAGCGACATGCCCAAAGTAGAGGTTAAGGAGGTCAAAAGACAAATCCCCATCCACAACGTTCAAACCTCCAGGGGTTTAACCCCACGGCAGATCGTTGAGCTCTCTATTCATGGCATAGACGCTGATTTCCTAAGACAAATCAAAGAGCTGGGTTTAAACAATCTCTCCTTTAAAGATCTGTTAGATCTTGGGGTTCATGGGCTCGAGCCCCAAAGCATTAAAGAAATTATGGAGCTTACCGACGAAAGCTTAAGCGCCAGACAAATTAGAGACTTAGCGGTTCATGAGGTTGACCCCGAGTTTATTCGTGAGATGATGGCGCTAGGCTTTGACAAATTAAGGTTTAAAGACTATATCGAGCTAGCGATTCACGGGGTGAATCCCGAAACGGTAGAAGCCTATCAGGAACTAGGCCTAGACCTCGATGTCAAACAAATTGTTCAACTTGCCATACACGGTGTTGACAGAGACTATGTGCAAAAGCTGCATGAGCAAGGTTTCCACGATTTAAGTACCAAAGACCTGATTGAATTTGCTATTCATGGTGTAGATGCTGACTATATAAAAATGATGCAGGGCCTTGAACTCGAGTTCAAAGAAGAAAGTCACCTGAAAGATAAGATGAAAAACAAAACCAAGCATTTATCTGAAAAACTGCAGCATCGGCTATCAAATCTATCCAGTGATACGCAAAACAAGCTGTCAACTTTATCTGATAAGCTTCAGCAGAATTTGACCGACTTATCAGATTCTCTATAGGCAGCTCTCAAACTTTGAGGCTGCTAAGCTAAACTGATCCCATGTCTAAAACCGTCAGACTTTATCCTTTACCTACCAAAGACCCTATCAGCGGCGAAGAACTCATCGTCACCCGGCTCGAGAGCCCGGTAAGTGGCATTATGATTGAGGGTGCCTTTAGTCTGGGCTGGCTGGCAAAACTCAGTACTGAGCAACTGGCGTTTGTTGGACTGTTTTTAAAACACAGGGGTAATTTGCAGAAACTTGCCCCCGAACTCGGCGTTTCTTATAACACTGCAAGGAACAGGCTCGAGGAAATTGCAGCTGCCCTGGGTGCCAGCGAAGAGGACAAACCTGACCGCCTGAGCATTCTTCAGCAACTGCGTGACGGTAAACTCAGTTTTGATGATGCTCTAGACTCGTTAAATAAATAGTCAAAACCTCTCTGGTACATACTGCATACAAGCAGCTTTGCTATACTTCGCAAGGATTAGACTTTTTGCGAAAGTATCAACTGAGCAATGGTAAGGCCAATGATAATCGCTGTCTAGCCGACTTTTGTAACAGATCTACTAATTACTCGAGAGGTACTACTATGAGTGTCAGCAGCCCCAGCAAAATGAATACCAGCAAAAAAGACGATCTTCTTTTTGAGCTTCTTACCAAAGAATATGAGCGTCAGCGCGACGGTTTAGAACTTATTGCCAGCGAAAACTTTACCAGCAAGGCCGTTATGGACGCCACTGGCAGCTATTTAACCAACAAATATGCCGAAGGCTACCCAGGCAAACGTTACTACGGTGGCTGTGAAGTGGTTGATCAGGTCGAGCAACTAGCCATTGACCGTGCCAAAGAACTCTTTGGCTGTGACTGGGCTAATGTTCAGCCACACTCAGGCTCGAGCGCTAACCATGTTATTTACCACAGCCTTTTAGAACCCGGCGATACCATTATGGGACTCAACCTGTCACATGGGGGTCACTTAACCCACGGTAGTCCAGTTAACCTCTCAGGCATTCTTTATAATGTTGTCTCTTACGGCGTTCGCGAATCAGATGAACATATTGATTATGAGGCTGCCCAGGCTCTGGCGCTCGAGCACAAACCCAAGATGATTATTTGCGGTGCTACCGCCTATAGTCGCATTATTGACTTTGCCAAATTCAGAGAAATTGCCGATAGTGTTGGCGCTTACTTGCTAGCTGATATATCTCATATTTCGGGTCTGGTTGCTGGCGGCGTTCATCCGAGTCCTTTTCCTCATGCTCATGTGGTTATGACCACAACCCATAAAAGCTTACGCGGCCCACGCAGCGCCATCATCCTGTCAAATGATCTCGATATCGGCAAAAAAATCGACAAGATGATTTTCCCCGGCGCACAGGGTGGACCTTTAGAGCACGTCATTGCAGGGAAAGCCGTTGCCTTTTTTGAATGTTTGCAACCAGAGTTTAAAGATTACGCCCAGCAAATCGTTAAAAATGCCCAAGCTCTTGCCAAAGCCTTAGAGGAGCGTGGCTACCGCATCGTTTCAGGGGGTACGGACAATCATAATTTTCTGGTTGATTTGACACCCAAAGATATAACTGGCAAACAAGCACAAAATACGCTAGATGAAGCTGGCATTACGGTTAACAAAAACACCATTCCCTTTGAAACACGTTCGCCTTTTGTGACCTCAGGTATCCGTGTCGGCACACCAGCTATTACGACCAGAGGCTTTACCGAAGACGAAATGCCAAAAATTGCCGAGCTAATGGACCGCGCCCTTATGGGTGAAGACCCGGAAAAAGTCAAGGTCGAGGTTGTTAAACTCGCAAGATCTCACCCTATGCCCTAAAGTAAATAGCTAATGAAAAAAGACCGGGCTTAGTTCCCGGTCTTTTCTTTATGTCTCGTTTCAAGAACCCTCATCACATCCTGCCATCCCAAGCCTCGCTCTTTTAACAACACTGTCAGGTGAAAGAGCAGATCAGCAGCTTCTCCTTTTAGCTCTTCATCTTTATGCTCGAGTGCTGCAACAATGCTCTCCCCGGCTTCTTCTACAACTTTTTGCGCCACATACCCAATACCCCGCTGATGCATTTTAGTCACATAAGAACCTTCGGGCAGATTTTTTAAACGGTCATCAACCACCCTTTCTAAAAGCCCCATGACATCGCCAAGCGAGGAGGGAGCAAGGTCAGTGAGGCTGCGGTAAAAGCAGCTTCTTTCACCCGTATGACAGGCAGCACCCATTTGCTTTACTCGGTATAAAAGAGCGTCAGCGTCACAGTCATAACGAAGCTCGAGCACCTCCTGGATATGTCCACTGGTCGCACCTTTATGCCAGAGTTCCTGCCTCGAGCGACTCCAGTAGTGGGCTTGCCCGGTTTCTAAAGTTTTTTCTACCGCTTCACGGTTAGCAAAAGCAAACATAAGGACTTCACCACTTTTGGCATCTTGCGTAATTACCGGAATAAGGCCTCGAGCATCAAAGGTTAAAATAGATAAATCAGTCATTGGCTATAGTTTATAGACGGTTTACCAGATTGTGTGTATAAACAGTCGTGTGCCAATCCCTATTGGCCTCAAAAGGTTAAAAAGCGGAAACCTTCGGTGTAATCGCTAATGATTGGCAGGAAGCGGTCGTCAGACTCGTTCAACATATAGAAGTGAAATCTCACCAGAAGATTATAAGCGAATGTCTCGCTCAAACAATTCTGCGCTCTCGCCTGTTATGCTTTAGCCTTATGACCGAAAGACGCTACCGGCGCATCCAAGAAGTTCTGAGTAAACGCCAGCCTGATTTAAGCATTATGGCGGAAGATGTTTATAAGCCCCATAACCTGTCTGCCATGCTCCGCACCTGCGACGCGGTAGGGATTGGCGAGGTTTATGCCATTAACCCAACCGGGGGGATTCCTACCTATAACGAAACCAGTGGCAGTGCCGAAAAATGGATTCATCTGACGGTATTTAAAACGCTGCAAGAGGCACATACGCTAGTTAAAAGTAGGGGCATGCAAATATTTGCTGCTCATCTCTCTGATGAAGCTGTTGACTACCGCGATGTTGACTACACGCTGCCAACCTGCGTCTTATTTGGTAATGAAAAACGCGGTGTTTCTAATGAGGCGGCTGAGCTTGCCGATCAGCACATCATCATCCCTATGTTAGGCATGGTTCAGTCACTGAATGTCTCTGTGGCAACCGCGGTCATCTTGTTTGAAGCGCAGCGCCAGCGGCGCGATAAAGGCATGTACAATGCTCCGCGCTTGGGGTCAGAGCTTATAAAAAGGCAAACTTTTGAGTGGCTCTACCCCAAAGAAGCTTCTCAATTAGTCCGTGATGAAAAAGCTTATCCTGAACTTAATGAAGAAGGCTTATACAAAAAGTAAGAAGCCTCAACGCTAACTCATCAAGACTTGTCTAGACTAGCGTCATGTCTTTGGTTTCCTTTTTGCGTCAGATGACCCTTATCGTATTTTTGGTCCTTATTAATATTGCTTGTAACGGTAGTGCTCAAAATGATCCTGTCTTTAATCTTCTGGCATCAGGGTTTAATAGACCTATCGGCATAACCCATGCTGGGGACGGCTCGAGCCGTCTTTTTATTACCGAACAGGGTGGCAAAATTCTCATTATTAAAGATAGCAAGGTACTCGAGGATCCTTTCTTAGATATCTCAGACAGAGTAAGCCGCAGCGGTGGCGAGCGTGGGCTGTTAGGGCTGGCCTTTCACCCAGACTACAAAAACAACGGTCGCTTTTTTGTCAATTACACCGACACCTCTGGCAATACTGTGATTGCCGAATACAGCGTCTCAAACAATGCCGACCTTGCCGCTAAAGATTCAGAAAACGTTCTGCTGACCTTTAATCAGCCCTTTGCCAATCATAATGGTGGTCATCTGGCGTTTGGCCCCAAAGATGGTTTTCTCTATATTGCTACGGGTGACGGTGGTGATGGTGGCGACCCCCAGGGCAATGGTCAGGCCCTCTATACGCCTTTAGGCAAACTGCTCCGTATTGACGTTGATAGTGGTGACCCCTATGCCGTCCCTGAGACGAACCCCTGGGCTAACTCACCCGATGCTTTTAAGGAAATCTGGGCCTACGGTCTTAGAAACCCCTGGCGTTTTAGCTTTGACCGTGAAACCGGCGACCTTTATATAGCCGATGTTGGTCAAAACAAGTACGAAGAGGTTAACTTTCAGGCGGCGAGTAGCAAGGGCGGCGAAAACTATGGTTGGAACACGATGGAAGGCATGCACTGCTATAACCCAAGAAATAATTGTGATGAGACAGGTCTAACGCTGCCCGTTGTCGAGTATGGTCACGATGAGGGCGTTTCGGTGACTGGAGGCTTCGTCTACCGGGGCATAAGTCAGATTGAACTGTTGGGGAAATATCTTTATGCCGATTTTGCTAACGGAAAAATCTGGATCCTCGAGCGTAAAAACGGTGAGTGGCTAAACAGTCTCTATAAAGATACTGATTTTCAGATCTCGAGCTTTGGTGAAGACGAACAGGGCGAACTTTATATAGCCCACTTTGGCGGCGGGGAAATTTACCGTATAGGAAAATAAAAAGCTATCAAGCATTGCAAATGTAAAATTCAGAGGGCGTTTTCGCGCCCTCTGAACTAACTTAGGTCTCCTCGAATAAAGTCACTGATGATAATAGGCGTATCGGTACTAAAACCAACCACATCAAGCATACCTGCATCCCTAGGATCAGCAATGCTAAAGCGGTTCCCCAGCATACCTACCACGATCAGCTTGGCTGCAATGCCCATACGCTGACGGTACTCGGCAAGCGCCTGTACAGGGTGCTGCTTACCAAACCAGGTTTCGCTATCGGTCAAGATAACAAAAGCATCTAGCTCGAGCCCTTCCTTAAGCGCATACTGCATGGGCAGCGCGCAGTCCGTACCCCCAAAAGGCATCCCGTTCATCAGCTTAAGTACATCATCCAGACGCTGACGAGGACTAATGTCTAGAGGCACAAACTTATGGGCGAAGGCCGTAAACATATGCTGACGTTCGGTTACCGCAGTCACCAGAGCCAGAGCAGCACTGGCAACGCGAGGACTTAGCCCGGGCACACCTGCGACCTGTCCCCAGGTCATAGAACTAGAAACGTCCAGCGCTAGCATAATGCGCTTGTCCGCGGGCACAACCGTTTCAAAGCTCAGGTAAAAGGCTTCATCCAGCGCATCAACCACGCTCTGAACAGGTGTCCAGCTACCCTTACCACGCGCGCCCTGACCACTGGCATAGGTCATAAGGGCAGCCAAAAGCTGAATGGGGTGGACTCGAGCCTTGCGCAATCTTTCCTTGTCGGTGACACGCTCAGCCACAGCTTCAGCCATGTCAGACATGGGTGTCAAGAGGCCCACGCGAGTCATGGTTGCCAGGTTACGAATCATAGCGGTCATAGGCATACGCTCAAAGAGAGCTTCCCATACTTCGGCATGCGTGAGCATTTCGGTAGGCAAAACTTCTCTGGGCAGCTTGTACTGGCGGATGGCTTCAACCACCGTACTTACGCTCGTTTCGGCCTTAACCGCATCAACTGCGTTTAGGTAGTCAGCAAACTCAGCCTGAACCCCCGTCAACTTGTCGCCATGCCCGGTAATATAACGGTACAAAGCGTCACGCTGAACGTCTTTGGTCTTAGGGTGTGCCAGACGCAGGGCGTCGCGGTGCGTCCAACCATTACGCTGAGCATACTTGCTAACCTGATAGGCCAGATCACGCAAGTCCTTGCTGTCGTACCAGAGCGCTACCGCACGGCGCAAACCACGGCCCCAACCACGCATGCTGTTGACAAACTCCATAAAAGTGAAGAGATGCGTACCTGTGCGGGCAATTTCAGGAAGTGCCTTTTGAGCAGCAGCCCTAGTCTCAGCGTCAGCCACAGTAAAAGCCAAAGCCAGAACAAACAGCGCAGGATCATTTTTGTAAGCACGGCCCTGTGTGCTCAGTTCAGTAACGCGCTCGAGCACACGCACGCCGTCTTCCTTTAGCAGCTGCATGACGTTTTCGGCGTTTTCAACACTAAGCGTTTGCTCACTGGCGTAAAAGCTACCCCCTTCGGTGCCCAAGATCAAAAACCGATCAAGACGTTGCCAGGGATCAAGTTCCCAAACATAGCCTCCGGCACTATTTTTTAGCTGCGCAGCGTCAATAGGACGGTTTTGCGCCGTTACGTTAGGACGAAAAAGCTTATGTAGTTTTTGCATCTTGAACACCTCCTCAGAGAGGTATCATCTGTTCTCAGAGGTAGCATCTATGAAAGATGATACCTTTAACAAATAACACCAGCGTTCAATAAACGAATAAGCAAAAGAATTTAAGGCAATAACCTTAGCGGCTTATCCGTATAAAATAAGTTGGTTTACCAGAGTTTGTGGTTGGAACGTTTCAATACCAGGTTTTAGCAACCTTTAGGGTTCGCATACACAAAATCGGAAACCTCAAAAATAAAGCAGGCAAGGGGCGCATAAGGGCGTTTTTCTGAGCTACTGAGTTGCCTCAGGTCTGGTTTGAACAGACGACCTTCCTTGCGGACGCTCTAACCGATAAGCCTTATGCTTCGGCCTGCTTATGGTGGTGCCAGAAGGATTCGAACCTTCATCTCATGGGTAAGAGCCAAGCATCCTGACCGCTAGACGATGGCACCAAGAAACGGGCAATGTGTGCTGCTCGAGCCTGCTCCCTTTGAGCGCTAGCCCGATGGTCGGGCTAGAAAGAATCGAACTCTGATAACCGAACAACTTCGGCCCGTTAAAAGCGTGGGCAAGGGTTGAAAATCCGAAAAAGTTAAAACGTTCTGGCAGAATGCTTTAACTTTGCTGCTCTGCCACTGAGCTACCAGCACCAGATTTGGGGTGCTGAGCAGGAGTCGAACCTGCGACACGCCGATTAGAAGTCGATAACGAATTTTCTTCGGCCCACATGTGGCGGTGCCAAGGGGAGCAGCCTTGAGCAGGGGGTATCATCCCGTTACCTTAGGCTTGCAAATGACCAGATACTACCTGCTGCTAAAGGCTTTTGAACCCCTGTCTTTGACCTGACAAGCCAGTATCCTAGACCGCTAGACGATGGCACCAAACTAAATGAGTGAACAAGGTTTAGACTACCAATTTGAGGCTGGGCCTCATTGCGTTTAACCGCTCCGCCACTTGTATAAACAAGGCAGGATTCGAACCTGCGAAACCTGATGCTTAGTCGATTTTCAGTCGATAACGATAGTCTTTCGGCTCACTCGGGCCTTCTAAAATACCTATGATGAGCAAGGTTTGCCGTTCGCAATACTAACTTTCGTTAGCCACAAGAGTCGAACTTGTAAATCCCAGATAAGCGAACAACGTCGGCTCATCAAGCGTGAAAATATTAAAATGCTGCAAATCTAGAGTGAGCAAACTAGCTAAATTGTAATTGGGTTATGCGTTTAAGAAGATGCTCACCATCTAAACAGCGTTAAGCCTGCCGTAGTCCATTAAAGCTTATCGGCGAATGCTCGAGCTGGCAGCTGAGGTTAAAATAAAAATCCTGTTTCATCATTTCACCTCGCTGTGGCGAGATGCTTCCTTTCGTAATTTTGCGGGTAAGGGGTGAAACTCCGTGTTTATCCGGTTTGAACCCTAATCAATGGTAACGAAATTTCTTCGACCCGCGAAGACTTCGACCCGCGAAGACAAAGTTTAGAGGCAATGTCCCCATTTGTCAAGTACCCCTGCCAAATCATGGTTTAGAAAGAAAGCTCGAGCCTTGAGACAGGTAAACTATCCTCGACTTTCTAAGGAGAAAAACAATGTTGATTTCAGACATTCGCCAGTGGTACAAAAAGCTTTTTGAAGCATTGTCCGATGACGCCCTCAACCATATTCCCGAGGGTTTTAACAATAATATTTTGTGGAATGCCGGACATGTTGTGCTGGTTCAGCAGCGCCTGACCTACGGTTTATCTGGTTTGCCTATCGGCATAGATGAATCCTTTAATCACTTTTTCAAACCCGGAAGCTCCCCGGCTAACTGGCAAACCAAACCTGATACCAAGCTTGTCCATGATTTGCTTTTGAGTCTGCCCGAAAAGTTTGAACAAGATTATCAGGCGGGTATCTTTAAAACCTTTCAGCCCTACACCACCTCAACTGGCTTTCACATTGCCAGCTTTGAAGAAGCCGTCATTTTCAACAATTTTCATGAAGGCATCCATCTGGGAACCATTCTGGCTTTGCGCAAGCTCATCTGATATGCCTGGAGGAACTTGGAGGATAAAGTTTGCCAATGTAAAATCGCCGAGCTTTCGGTCTTGAAAATGCTCGGCATGTCAGGCATTCAGGTAAACGCCCATTGGGCGCTAATCCTCTAAGACTGCGCTTTAAAACTTAAGGCTCTAATAAAGCGACTGGTGGTGTAAAGGTCTTCAGCAAACGCCTCGAGGTTTGTTGTAATGCGGTTGATATTGGCATAGTCAGATGAAGCCTGACTGTACAAATCGTTTATGAAATAAAGCGCGATAATACTGGAAGGTGGGCAGTTTTGCGTTTCGGCTTCTTTAAGCTGCTGCATAAGGTCCTGGTATTTTGCCAGGTCTGAACAGTGGTAAACAGCGCTGACGAAATCCGTTAGGCCAAGTTTTGCCTGCATATTCATGGAGTCTCCTATCAACACAAAGGTGTTTGATCGAATCTTTGGGTATGCGTTTGGAACACAGGTGGGATAGTGTTAATTATAGCTTAGTGCTTTGGTTCTTTCAGGCTTCAACAAGCCTTAATGCATCCTGAAATAGTGTAGAAAACGCTACTAACGAAAGTCTTACTCGCTCTATACAAAGCCTTATACATTTTGTACTTAGTTTAATATTTTTTGTCTACCCAGCGATCAAAGAGCTCACTTAAATCACACTTGCAAACGAGCTCGAGTTCGGTTTTTAGCGCTTCCCCACTGACAAAGTCCCAGCGGTACTGCTCATAGTACTGACTCAGAGCACGCTCTAAACCATCCGTTCCAATTTCTTGCTCGAGTACTAAAAAGAAAAAAAGTCCCCGCCCATATACGATGCCACTATAGCTATAATCGTCATAGTAACTTACGGGCTCACCAATAACCTCTAACGGATCTGTCGCCTCGTGCCAGGTTGCATTCCAGAAGTCTAAATAACCTTCAACGAACTGCGGGCTGTCATAGCTACGGTGATAGAGCAAGGTCAGGTACTGCGCCAGTGCCTCGTCCAGCCAGGGCTCTAAAACCTGATCGTTCCCAACCAGATTGTAAGACCACTGATGCGCCGTTTCATGCACCAGAACTGACTCGAGTGAACCAGCAGGATTGGTAAATAAGCGGTTGGTCAGCGTAAAAATGCCCGGAAACTCAATGCCACTTGCCAGAACGGGCATTGCCACAATATCCAGTTCACGGTAAGGATAGGGGATCAACTGATTAAAGCGCTCGAGCGCTTTAGCAGCATACTCGAGGCTGACACCAGCAGCATGGTCAAAGCGCTCGGGCAAATAAATGTTAATGAGGGTTTCACCCACCATCTGACTGAGTTGCACATAGCCTGTCACACTAGCCAGATAAAACTCCCTGGCCGGCCCGGTACTAAAAACAGCAGTTTGCCTATCCCCTGTTTCATCAAGATTGATAAGACTACCCGAGGCAACCAGAGTTTGCGCAACCGGAGCAGAAACCCGAACCAAATAATAGGCAGCCTCTAAAACACTGGGATCACCCAGGGGTGAAGGCGTATCGGTAAGCCAGTCTCCTTCTTTAAAGGGTGCCAGTACCGGATAGGCATGCGCCAGACTTAAAGCTTCGCTATAAAGCGCCAGGCGACCATAACTTTCACTGCCCTGACCCACCTGGGTAGTAAACTGCATGGCTATAATAGTTTGCTCGTTAGGGGCTAACGCTTTAGGTAAAAAAATACGCAGCACACTTCCAGAATGCTCGAGCCTGCCAACCGTTAAGACCCCATCAATTTCCACGCGCTTAACCAGCAACTGGCTCCCAAGCACATTCGGGTAAAGACGAAATACCAGTTCAGACAAAATCTGACCTGTGCTATTGCGGTAAAGCAGCTCTTCTTTGCCTGTCACTTGCGAAAGATCATCACTAAGGCTTAAATCCAGATGATAAATACTAAGGTCAGGCAAACTTTGATTTGGCGCCTGATAGCTGCTTACCAGATCATGTTCAAAAATACTTAAGTCTTCCCAGGGTTGATTAAACAGTTCGGGAAGACTTACCGCCAGAGAAACATGAAAAAAAACGACAAAAGCAAAAATAAACGTAAGCTTCATTAGCTAAAAGTATACAGACTTGTCTGGCGGCCTGCGTCGACCAGCTTTGCCTTAGGCAATTTATGAAGCCTTTGCCAGAGTCCTTAAGGTTGCAATAAGCGGTCTTAAGCGCGCAGCCTTAAGCTTGAGTGCAGCCCGGTTAACCACAAAACGGGCACTCGAGTAAAAAATAACTTCGACTTCCTCGAGGCGATTTGCTTTTAGGGTACTTCCAGTTTGGACAATGTCCACAACCGCGTCAGCCAGACCCGTCAGACAGGCCAGTTCGACATTGCCAGATAGTTTAATCACCTCAGCACTACTGCCGACTTTGCGCAAAAAGTCCTGAGTTACATTCGGGAATTTACTGGCGACCCGCCGCATCTCTCGTGTAGCACCTATGGGCCGAATAAGCGACATGCGACAATGGCTGATATTCAAATCAACGGGTTCATAGATTGTCTTTCCCGATTCTAGCAGCACATCTTTACCGACGATACCAGCATCGGCAACGCCAAGTTCAACATAGGTGGGGACATCGGCATTACGCATTACCAGAATGCGTACATCTTCAGAATCATGGGTCAGAGCACGGTCATCTTCGGAAAGACTTAGCTTCAAACCAGCTTCTGTTAGTAGCGTCACGCTATCTTGCAGTACGCGACCTTTAGGCAAAGCAAGAATCAGCTTATCCATCCTGAGCCTCCAGGAGGCGCAGGTACTCTGCTGGCACGGTTTTATCGCCTAACGGCTCGAGCCCCTCTTCACTTAGCAAATACAAGATGCCTTTCTTTTTAGCATAAGCCTTTACCTCAGAAACATCGGTAGAGAGAGCCCGCTCTACCCAGATACCTGCATTACGCAATGCTCTTGCTGGAATATCTTCTAGTGTAATGACCTCGGCAACCGTGCGCGCTCCCTTTTGTGGTAATGCGCTAAGCAGACGCTCGAGTCCTATACCAAAGCCAGCCGCATAAGGCATAAGAGCACCATCGTAACGACCTCCTCCAAGTAAAGGTTGTCCAAAATCATAGGTATAGGCTCTAAAAGTAATGCCCGTATAGTAACTGAGTCGCCTTGCCATACCAAGATCAATAAGAAGCTCACTATCATCTTCAAATTCAGCTAAAACAGCCTCAATGCGCTCGAGCTTGGCTCTGGCCTCTGGCCAGGGGGTAAGCTTTTTCGCCTCGGCTAAAATGTCAACACCCCCATAAAGGTCCGGCACTGCTTTGAGTACTTTGTACAGATCATGAGGCAACGAAAAGGTCGTGAGTAAACTTTCCAAAGTAGCTTCATCTTTACGGTCAATGGCGTCAGCCAGGCTATTTTGCTGCGATTTTGGAATCTCTGCCAGATCAAAAAGTACCTGCACAAAGCCCGGATTACCCAGTTCTACTCTAGGGGTAAGCCCTACCGCTCTCACCGATTCACGCGCCAGATGAATAAGCTCGGCATCGGCTCTGGCATTGGACACCCCAATGAGCTCGAGGCCTAGCTGAGTAAACTCTCTGGTTCTTGCAAGATCAGGATTTTTGATCGCTAATAGCAAATGCCCGGCATACTGAAAGCGCATTGGCTCTTTTTCCTGAGAAAAATAGGTTTCAACCATGGCAGAAAGCGCTGTTGTAAAGTCTGAGCGTAGGCTTAATACCCCACTGTCACGGTCACTCAGTTTAAAAGACTGCTCGGCTCTTGGATGGCTAGGGGCGTAGGGCTCGAGCATGGGTGTGTCTACGCGGGCATAGCCCCAGCTGTCATATAGTTTTTGCAACTTTTCTACAAGCTGAGCACGCTGCCTGGCTTCTGGTGGTAAAACAAAACGGGTTCCTTCTGGGGCTGAAAACATGGCCATCCTTCAACACGCTAAAAGCTCAGAGTCAGCAGCGTGTCATGCAAGTGCTCAGCGTAACGTATCTGGCAAAAATTGGCAATCCAAACTCGGCTATTTTTGACCAGCCTTTATCTACAACGCTTCTATGAATCTTATCTCTAAATCAGCTTCTCTAATAAAACTACTCTGAAGCCTACTCCAACCTCATCTACATTCCTTAAGTTGAGCCATGAATGACCCATCAGGGCGAAAGAGTTCAGTTGCTATAAGTTTTCCAATATCTAGGACTAATTTTCAAGAAAGGCTAAAAGATTAGCATCCAAGTCCAAAAAACTTGTGACAGCTGCACAGGGTCAAACTGGGTGGCAGAGCGATACTGTAGCTATGACCACTATTAGAGTAAAGCCCACATTCTTCTTTCTACTTAGCGTAGCTATACTCTTCATGGCTGGCTGCTCTCAGGTCGATAAGCCCACACTCGAGCTATCGGAGCAGACAACCGGCACACAAGAATCTGAAGCAGTAGAGGCTACGGGTTCGAAGACTTGGCTACGAAATTTTGGTTCATCAGAGCTGAATACCCAGGCCCTTGGCTCAGCTAATGCGCATCAGGAAGGTGCCTGGTCACAAGTTTTTGACTGGCCCTTTATTGCTATTCATGCAGCCCTTTTACCAAATGGTAAAGTCTTTTCCTTTGGGACCCAACCCAAAGCACTTTTCAACTACCTCGAGCTTGAAGCGTTTCATCATGATGTTTGGGACCCGACAAAAGGTTTTGGCCTAAGTTCACACCAAACCCTGCCCAATGCCTCGAGTACCAATATCTTTTGCGGTGGCGTCACCCTGCTACCCGATGGCACGCTTATGGTAGCCGGTGGTGATCTTGCCTATGAACGAGACCTGAATCAAAATGCCTTTAAGGGTAATGCAGACTTAAACTTATACAATTATCAGACAGGACAGCTGACCAAATCACCTCTTCAAATGACCCGGGGCCGCTGGTATCCAACCCTGGTTAACCTATCAAACGGCGAAGTAGCCGTTTTTGGTGGCTATGATGTTAACCAGAAACCCACCACCGAAGTCGAAATCTGGAATCCTAAAACAGGCTGGCGCATCTTAAACGGTCTGGAAGCCTTCAATACTTTTTTTGAGCAAAACTGGAGTTACCCCTTTGCCTTTGCCGCGCCTAACGGCGAAGTCTTCTTTGCTCAAACTCGCTTTGCCTATCTCAATACCGATGCCAGCACCATGCGCTATGCTGGGGAAAGAGCTGGCGCTACCGGTATGGGGTTTGGTAGCGCTGTTATGTATGACACTGGCAAAATCTTGATTTTAGGTGGTGGTAATGAAAGCATTGCTAGAGCAACCGCCGAGACCATTGATATTAATGGAGCAAACCCTGCCTGGAAAAAAGTTGATAGCATGTCAACACCTCGGAAGTTCCCAGATGCTACGCTCCTGGCCGACGGTCAGGTCTTTGTCAATGGTGGTAGTAACCGTGGTGTAAATGCCATGGACAGCATCGTCTATCAGGGTGAAATCTGGAACCCTGCAACTGAAAAATGGTCGCTGACAGCTTCAGCTAGTCGCTCACGCATGTATCACTCCACTGCCCTGCTATTACCTGACGCTACTGTATTAACCGTTGGTGGTGATCGGCCCGAAGACACAGCCAACTTTAACGGCGAAGTCTACTATCCTCCCTATCTCTTTAAAAAAGATGGCTCAGGTGAACTGGCACCACGCCCAGTCATTCAGACTGTCCAGAACTTCACCTACCAAGATAGTTTTAACTTAACGTTTAGTGGTACCAGCAAAGTGAGCAAAGTAACCTTGCTCAAAACAGGTGCAACTACCCACTCCTGGAACATGAGTCAAAGATTCCTAAACCTTGACTTCAGTCAAAGTGGTTCAAATCTATCTATCAAAGCACCAGCCAACCCTGATATTGCTCAGCCTGGTTACTACATGGTCTTTATCTTTGACGAAAATGGCGTACCTTCTGAAGCCAAAATTGTCAATTTGCAGAATAAAGCTCCAATTGTCAAAAACCCAGGTAAACAAACCAATAAATATAATGATGCCGTGAGCTTGAACATGGAGGCGTCTGATCCTCAGGGTGAAAAAATTAGCTTTAGCGCTCAAGGTTTACCCACAGGCCTCAGCCTCAACCCTGACAACGGTCAAATTCGTGGTAACACCACAGCCGCAGGCAATTTTGCCGTGACCGTTTCGGCTAGAAATCAGAGTGGCTTTACCAGAAGTGTCAGCTTTAACTGGATTGTCAGCCTCGAGGGTGTACCTGAACTGGTACTCGAGCCCTTAATAACATCACCAAAAGAAATTGGAAATGTCAGCTACACCGTAACCTATAAAGGCGGTCTTAACCCCAAATTCCGCTGGTCTTTTAATCATGAAGCCTACAGCAGCTACTCAAGCGAGAACAGTCTTACCAAAACCTTTAGCAAGCCGGGGCACTACGCTATAAGCGTAATGGCAACCGATGATACGGGTAGAGAAGTCAAGCTCGAGGCCATGCAGCATATCTATGCCCCCTTTACTACTCAAGCACCTCGCAACTCAACAACGATTCTGTATGACAGTGAAAGAGACCGTGTCTGGAAAATTAACCCCGATAACAATTCCGTTACCGTGATTGACGCTAATAGCAATACGAAACTTCAGGAAATCCCGGTAGGTAATGGCCCAAGGTCCCTTACGCAACTTAATCACCAAATCTGGGTAAGCAATAAATTTGATGCGAGCCTAACGCTGATTAACAAAAACAATCTGGAAACCATTCGCACCTTGCAACTTCCTTATGCTTCTCAGCCCTACGGCATCGTAGCTGATAACGCTGGCGAGTTTGTCTATGTGGTTCTCGAGGCCAAAGGCGAAGTCCTGAAACTTGCGGCTAATGGTGCCCCTCAAAGTCGCATAAGTGTAGGCACCAACCCAAGACATATTTCTCTCTCCGCCGATAACAAAGTACTGGTAACTCGTTACATCACCTCACCAGTACAAGGCGAAGTTAGCAGCGATCAAACTCTG
>JAGQHN010000115.1 GCA_020431825.1 Trueperaceae bacterium
CTAACTCCGCTTTTAACTCCGTTCGACTCTTTTTCATGCTCTACTTTATCAACGTCTCATTCTTAGGACGCACCCTTTGTTGAAGCACTCGAGTTTTCCTTACAGCAAGCGGGTTATGCTTATAGGCTTACAGAACAAGAAAGGGAACAGGTTTTACAGGCGCTGGCCCAAAACTTTCCTCAGGCGGATGCCCAAAACCAGGCCGTGCTGTCACAAGCCAGAGAGATCTGGACTCGAGCTCAGCAGAACTGGGCAAGCAGTGCAGAAGCAGATCAGCGGGAGTTTGTGCTTGGGGTTTTTACTATTGCTTTTGGTGAAGCAACGATTCAGCAGTGGTTGGCCAAAAACTCTGGCAAAACTTCAAGCGGTCAACCTGGAGAAGCTTGCTCAAATATTGATGACTGTGCCAGCAGGTACATGGATTATGAAACCTGGCAGGATACAGCAAATACGCAAGGCTGCTGGGCTGCTGCTGCTTGTTCAAGTTATGACAGCTCAAGCAACACTTATGAATATTATGAACCCTCTTATTCTGAGCCTTAACCTAATTACCTGACCAGAGAGAGAATGCTTGTCTTTCCTAAGTCCAATCTTAAAAACATTGGGTTCTTGATAATTTCATCTTAGAAGAGCAATCTTATTAACCATATAGTTGCTGAAAATAGTTCAACCCCAAAAGTCAGATTTTGGGGCCTAATGTTTTGTTGTGAACGACTGTCTGAGACAAGTTTTCGGTAAGCTTAATTGAGGTTTCCATGAATCATTTGCCATTATTTGCAGGTTTAACCAGTGTTGTTACCAAGAAAGTACTTAAGTGCAAATAGGGCTAAAGTCCAAATTTAAGATAAATAGATTATGAGCTGCTGTTTTTAAAAGTAGCAGCTCAAGCTTGTTATTTAACGATAAGGGGTGCACTAACTAGCATGCCAGCTTGCCCATTAACAGGCATGGCATAGTAGCGAATTTCATAAGTTCCTGCCTGCGCAGGCGCTGTCAGCTCTGCAGGATTTCCCCAGACAACATAATGGGAAACAAGGCTAGCGTTAACATCATCAGGAGCACTTACCTGAAAAATGCCAATCAAGCCTTCGGGACCGTTAAAAGGTACTTGAAAGCGGCTATTGGCGTTGACCTCATTTGGACCATTAAGGCTTGCCAAGCTTGGGGTTACTGTAATGGAGCCACTGGCAAGGATGGTTCCGTTTGCATCATAGTAGCGAACATCATAACTACCTTGTTCAATAGGCGCACCAAGCTGGGTTGGATTACCCCAAACGGTGTAAGAGTAGGCGAGAGCATCGTTTTTATCTGTAACGCCTTGACGGTAAATGCCGAACTGACCCTCTGGTCCTGCATAGGGCATGTCAAAACTATAACCAGCTTCAACTGTTTCAGGAACAGTTATAGAAGCCGTGCTGGCAGTTACTTCAAAGCTGGCTCGAGCAATCGTAGTTCCATTGTTGTCTACATAATAAAGTTCATAGCTTCCTGTTTCGCTAGGTGCTTGTATCCTGGCAGGATTTCCCCAAAGCGTATAGACATTGGGTATGTCTAGCTGATTTCCATTTTGGTAAATAGTAAATAAACCTTCAGGCCCATTAAAAGGCATATCAAAGGTGAACCCAGCCTCAATGCGTGGTGGGACGGTAATCTGTGCCTGGCTTTCAGTCACATTGAGACTTGAGGTGGTCAGTAAACCACCATTGACATCATAGTAGCGAACTTCATAGTTTCCTGTTTGACTCGGCGCCGTCATTTCAGCAGGATTTCCCCATATAGAGTAAGAATACGTTAAAGGATTATCTTTACTGGCTGAGCTATCTGGGTAAATGCCAAAGCTGCCTTCAGGACCTTCAAAAGGCATTTGAAACTTAAAGCCAGCCTCAACACTTTCAGGAAGGCTTAGATGAGCGGTACTTGCTTCGATGAACAGATCAGTTTTAACAAGCACACAGCGGCTAAGAGTTGAAGTATAACGCAATTCGTAAGTACCCGCTTCTGAGGGTGCTGTTAGTTCTGCCGGGTTACCCCACAGGGTAAAAAACGTTGCAAGCGCACTGAATTCATCACCGTCCACAGGGTGAATACTGATAAAGCCTTCGGGACCACTGAAAGCCACTTCAAACGGATAGGAAGCAAGGGCGCTTTCAGGCGCGGAGAGACTTGCCTCCTCTTCACAACTTGTGTCTGCAGCTTCCTCTTCCACAACATCTTCCAGGGCAGTCGTTAGGGCTCTAGCCAGGGCTTCTGCACTTGTGGCATTTTCAAAAGTGCCAACGCCTTCAAAACTCTTGATGGCTTTTTCATCCAGATCAAAACCAATGATACGAATATCAACTTCAATGCCTCTTGCTTTTAAGTCTTCTGCTACTGCCTTAAGATTTCCGCCACAGGATTCTTCACCGTCAGTTACTAATACAATTAGACGTTTCTGGGCGTCAGCAGGAAAATCATTCCCAGCCTCTAGTAAAGAATAGGCAATAGGCGTAGCGCCTCTAGCGTCGGCGTCTTGTACCTGTTGCAGCATGGCACTTTTATCTATGCCCGACAGGGGAACAAAAAGACTCGAGTCCTGACAAGCTCCTTCTTCCAGAGCGTCCGTTTGTGAACCATAAATTCTTAGTCCTACATTAAGTCCATCATCGGCCAAGCCGCCTATAAACTGGCTTAAGACATCTTTCGCTGCAATAATTCGGTAACGACCATCATCTAAGGTATTCCACATAGAACCTGAAGCGTCAAGTATCAGTTCCACATAGGTTTGGGCACTGGCTAGAGAGAGACAGGCAAGTAAAAAGAGATTAATCAATAAGCGTTTCATACATTGGTTTTGGTACCTCCAGCTACCAAGGTAGCGCTGAAATGGGTGATTTGGATGTGTGACTTTGCTAAACCTATGGCGAAAGCAGAAAAATAGGAATAAGGCTGTTAGGAAGTAATGAAAATCCAGGTATTCTTGTTAATACTTACTAGCTGACGACAAATGCCAAGATCAGGGACGATATGGCTGTGAGTTTATTAATGCGGCAGTCCTGCCGATTTTAGTGCAGAAATCCTAGTTTCGAGCCTTCAAATATTTTGAAGCCATTCAGTTACCAAATGTCTCATAGCCATTGTTCCTAAAAACCTTATGAAAACCCGCCTCAGAATCCTTGATAAATAGGCATCCTTAAAGCTCAAAAAGTAGTTCTGAAATTAGATAGTTTTGAAACATCGACGCCAATCAAACCTTAAGCCGAGAGTAAAAACTCAATAAGGATCAGCGGAGGCATCCGTGCATAAATCTACGGTTGCAAAAACAATTTTTGAATTAAGTCCGTAGATAGCTGTTTAAATATCCCAACTGATCTAATTTACTTTTTAATTCTTATTCGTTTTTCACATAACCTGGTTAAGCCGCAGCTCGCTGCTTGCGTTCGGTATTAATTTCCAGGGTTTAGATAGCTGAGCCCTGTTCTGAATTCAGTATGAACTTTAAAACAGCTCTCCTACGACTATTTAGCAAAGTAGCACAAGTGTCAGCGCTTATAAAATAAAATTCCACCTTTCATGTTGGACAATGCCCTAGCGAATCAAGAAAAGCCCTAAAGCTATGATTACGATAATCAGCGTGATAATAAAAAGTGGGTGGATAGCCCGCAAAGGCGCACCTGAAAGACTTAACTCAATATCGTAGTCGGGCGTAATAAACACTGAGTAAAAACTGTCCCAGTAACCTTTATTGAGGCTTTGCTCTGCCTTTAAGGTCAATTGAGAGGTCTTTTTATCAAAGAGGAGTGCCGATGTTTCGATTTCAATTAGCCCGCTTAAGGTCTGGCTTTCGTCCAGCGTTTTTGCCTGCAGGAGAAAGGTAACCGGAATGGAGTTTGAGAAACGCTGAATGACTCGAGTGCGTTCTCCTGCCTTTAAGTTGAAATGCTTTGTCATAACATCCTAATAAAACAAAAGCCAGTAAATACTTACAAAATGATCAATCATGCCAGATTAGCTTTCATTGCAGGCTGTGACTGCTTTACTTAAAAGCTCGTCAATTCTCTGTTTCATATCTCTCAGGGCCTCGAGCTTTTGCGCCAAATTTTTGGTAAAAAAGGGACTGCCGGGATAGTGACGCTCTATAACAACACCCGCCTCATAGTCAACAATACCTATTTCTGCATTTGGATTGGACAGGCCATCAATGATATTTGACAGCAAATCTGCTTGATTAAGAAGTTCCCCTAGTTCTTCTATGATGTCTTCACAGTCAGGTTCTTCAGGAGCGGGGTTGCCCCCACCACCATCCCATGGGGGCTCAATGCCAAGGATGGGGGCCCTAAAAAATGGAGGAAAGTAGTCATAGAATTCATCGGGAAACCAGTACGTCCAGCCTGAATCAGTATCATCTCCTTCGGCTTCAACAACGACCACAATTCCCGAGTCACCAAAGTCCACAGGTTCACCTTGAGCCAGAGTTGGGCTCGAGCCCAGAAGCATCATTAATAAACAGAGGGTAAAAGTCCAAGGTAGCTTCATAAGATCTCCTAACTTGATTGAATGATTACAAGTGATATCAGCATTATTTGCACCGGGGATTATTTAAAGCATTTGAGTAACGTCATTTGCTCGGCAAAGGTTCTTGCCGTTACCCAACTCAGAGCTTCATATTTTTGATACTTTGTTAAGGCCTGGGCATGTTCTTTGCTTCCAGCTTTAAATTCGCTAGCTGTTTTGGCAATGAGAATCAGGCTAGCTCCCTGTTGTAAGTCAAGGGCGTAGCTTTTGTAAGCATTGGCAGTGTAGATAGCGCCACTCAAAAAAGGGGCTATATCCTGGCAGGTGGGCTCTTTAGGCAGGGGAGCCAGCGCTGCATCAAGTGTCCACCCAGGGTAAGCAGATTGGCTTAGAAAAACGTCTGGCCATACGGACAGGCCTTTATAGTTTGACAGGGTCATGCTTCTGCTAAGGTCTTCTTTGCAGTCCTGACAGCTAAGGACAACTTTGGTTTCTGGTCTAGAGGCTTTTAAGCCAATGACAACCGCAATGGCATCGGCTTCATCGAAAAAGAGAACGCCCGACGGGTCTTTGAGTAGCCCAGTCAGCTTATGGGTGTTGCCAAAAGGAGTCCCCAGGTTTTCGGCAAAAAGACTTAAGTTGGCTGTTCCTGCCAGCTCTTTGGTCATGGCCTGTGCGTCAATAATGCCAAAACCGATAAAGCTGCTACTGTCTTCATTCTTACCTACAAAGCTAAGCCCAGCCAGACCATCTTCACTAATAAAGCTGCTCTGTTTAAGCGTAGGGGGCATACCTATATTAAAGTCAACCGTATAGGTGCCTGTAAGTGTTTCCAGAGTAGAGTCTTTAAGCTGATCATTCTGAGAGAACATGACCAGGGAAACGGCAGTTTCTCCAATAGCTTCTGAAACGTTTAAGCTGCCACTCGAGCGCAGCAGGGTTAGCCCGTTAAGGGTTTCAAGCTGTCCCGTAAAACTCAGTTCGCCAGCCGCCTTAAAGTCCGTGTCACCGACCCTTATGCCCTCATAACGGCTGGGTATGCTGATGAGACCAAGAGCTTTAAATGGTCTACCTTCTTTGGTAAAGAGCTTAAAGCTTGCCTGGATATATTTATATTCCCATTCTTCCCTTCCCACAAAACTGCTGACAATGGCTTTGTCGATACTGTAATCAACGGTGGCACTAACGCGTCCGTTGCTATCGGCAGAAGCGACAAGTTGCTCGAGTCCATCGCTAAAATTGGGCTCGGGTTCAGGCTTTGGGTCTTGAGAGTGACTTTCACAGGCAACAAGACTCACAATGATAAGACCCAGGATAAAAAGCAGACTGATTAGATAACAATTTTTTTTCATCTTAATCGCCCTTCATAGCGTCATAATTTTTGTAACTCGGCCAGCTATTGGTCGTCACAAGCTGTATCTTGCTGCTGGTGGGCTTCTTCTATTTGCTCTTTTAGCTCGTCTCTTTGCTGCATGAGTTTATAGAAAGCCGTAATCCAGCCAGGAGAGTGGGCCTCATAAGCTTTGTCATTAAGCGTAAGCGGGGCGGCTTTTTCAATAGCATCATTTATTTGCTGAGCAACCTGACCCAACTGATTGTATAAATCAGCAAGCTTGTCCTTAGCAGCCTGACAGGGGTCTTTGCCGTCATCACCTCCTCCTCCCCCTGCCCAACCAGGAAAGCTAGGAAAGGGAAAGTTTATACGAAGTGGTGGAAAATAGTCATAAAATTCATCGGGAAACCAGTATGCCCAACCGCTATCGTCGTTTGTTTCGCCGCCCTCTGCTTCGACGACCACTGTTATACCCGAGTCGCCAAAGTCAACGGTCTCGCCCTGAGTCATTACAGGTTTTAAACCAAAACTTAGCAGCACAATTAACCACCCCATCAAGAAGCGTTTGCGTTTCATTTTGACTCCCTTACGCTAGCCTTAAAACATCCCGTTTTATCCAGATTTTCTAAGAGAATTTGGGTACGGGTAAAACTTGAATTCATGGCGTTGTAAAGCTCTTTTTGGGTTGCGCTGTGTTCACTGGTACCCGCTTTATATTCGCTCTGACCTTTTTCGCTAAGTTGTATTAGGCTGACACCATCTTCTAAGGCAAAGGAGAAGCTGCGGTAGAGGTTAGCGGCATAGAGGGTTTCACTGTAAAGGTCATACAGTGCAGGGCAACTGGGTTCCTTACCCAAGGGTATAGGCTCCTTGCCCGTTATCCAGTTAGGGATTCCCGGTTTACTGAGCAGGCTTTTGGTAAAATCTTGCCTGTCATTTTCACTGCGTTCCAGAATCAAAAAGACATCTTCTTTGCAGCTTGTACAGGCCAGCAGTACCTTGTCTTCGCTTTGGGGTTGGGCAAAGTCAAAAGTCAAAGCCAGATTGGGTATAAACTTCCCTGAAGCTGTTTTAACTTGGCCTGTGAGCAGCAGAATGGGGCCATAGGGACTTTCAACCTTTCTGGCATAGTAGGAAAACCAGACTTCCATTTCAGCAAAGCCAGGGCTTTCCTTGTTATTTAGTTGTAAGGCCAGCAAAGGATTGCCCTCGCTCGAAAGGGCCGTATAGGGCAAAATGTCGGCTTCAGACGGGGCTAGGCTGACCTCTGTTAGTTGAAGATCACCCCAAAAAAGACTGTCGGCCTCATCAAAAAACAACGCATCATCTAGCAAGATAAGCGCTGCCTGAGTGCTCACGGTTTGTTTTTCAAAGCCAAGCTCAACCTTACTTATCGCCTGAATGACCGTGGTCTCACCTAATGTGACAATCTGACCCTGCAACTCGAGTTCTCCTTGGGCCTCGAGGGTAGCGGCACTGTTTAAGTCTGTTTTCAGATTCTGGCTGCTTAACAAAGCCAGGGCTTTTAAGGTATTGCCTGTAGGGGTAGTAAGTTTTAAACCAGTAGCAATATAGGGCAGGGTTTGCGTTTCAGTCACGAAACTTGCAACTTGAGCCCCTTCAAGTTCGTAGCTAAGCTTGCTGCTAACGCTGCCGTCGCTACTAGCACGGTTTATAAGCTCTTCAAAGCCACTGCTTTTTTCATCTGGCTTGGGATCTGGGCTGGGCTGAGGGAGACCAGGGCTGGCCTGATCACAGGCTGTGAAGGCAAAGCTTAGAAAGCTTACGAGAATTAGGCGACGCAGACTCTTCATACTTCCTCCTTATAAAGGGGGTGGCGATGAGATTTGTATAGCTGCGAAGCCTTTAGAATAATTTGGCTTTCCCCCACCGCACACAAAGTCCGTCACTCTCACCCTTAGAATCTCTACACAGCTAGCTTTGGCCCGTTTTTCTGGGTAATTGCATCTGTGTATTGACCTCAGTATGCACAGGGGTGCGTTTCAGTCGCGTTTCAGTTGTTTATGAAGACGCTTGAAACTGGACCTATTGCCTTCTCCAAAGGCATTTAAGCAGACGGTTCTCTCTCGTCCTTTTGAAAACCGTCATTGTTTGAAAACCGCCATAGTCCAAACGCCACTTTGATCGCGTGATTCAGCTTTACGAGCATAGACTAAAGATTTTCGAATACCAAATCCATTCGTCTAGCTGTGGTATTGCGGCGTTAAAAGGTTGAGGTGTTAAAAACGTTGGGTTCCAAACGCTTAAGTTCACGGTCAATCCTTTTTATTGAGCCAGTTATTTTGTGAAACCTAATAGCGGTCAATTTTTTACTTTGACGATGTTTGAAGACCTGTAAAGGTCCTTACTGTCTGCCGATGCGGTAATGGGGGTTGGAGAGCGTCCTCTACTGAGTGCCAAAATACTTTGAGGAAATTGTACACCAACAATTTTATTTCGTCACAGACGCATATTCTGTTAGCGCATATTCTGTTATCTCAAAGCGCATCTGCACGAGATGAAAAGTATCTATCAGTTTTACAATAGGGTTTTGAGACAACCAAGACCCGATTTGCCGTCTGGGACAGCATTCTCAATAAACTCTCTCAAAAACCTGGGTTGTTAGAAACCTGTGTCGAAGGTTTTCCAAGAACTCAAACAAAAACCTACGTCTTTAATTCTAAAATTGGCTTTGTAATCGTAGGTTTTTGTTTTAAATCTCCTTCTGATCTCGGTATCGTTTTTCTTTGGACTGACCTCTTCCTGCGCACCCGTTCTTGCGAATAAAGGTAATCTTCCAGAAAGCGGGAATGCCTGCATAAAAGTTAGAGATAAGAGTTGTGCAGGAATATCTGGAACTTTCTTTTTTGGTGCCAAATAATACCTTTGCACCACCTAAAGGTTAGGCTCAGCTTCTTTTTTGTACATCTGGTGCCATGAGCGTTTCTTGCAGTTGGTACATTTGCGGTAGTTTCTCGAGTTTCCCTTGGCTTTCCACCTAATACCACCAATATCCCAGACGGATTCCTCAAAAGCGCAGCGCAAACATTTGAGAAACCATAGCCTTGACTCGGCTTCCATGGCCTTTGCATTAGACTCGGAAACAAAGGCAAGAATAAGTTTCTGAAGGCGCGACATTAGATTACTCGAGTCCGCAAGCATGTTCCCAGCTAGCAACACCGGGAGTTCCTGAATGCTGGTAATCAATGATAAGGCTGAGCTCCTCACCTTCAAGTTGTCCGCCGATGGTTAGCATGACCTCACCAAATTCTCTGCTGTCGGAAAACCAGTACTCTGAGATGTTGGGAAAAAAGCCAAACACGAACTCGTTAATCGCGTTAATGTCGTCTACCTCAAATCCCATACATGAGGTCGCCACAAAACCATATAAATACCCGAACGCTTCCGCACTGGCATCATCCATAACACCACGGTAACCCACCGAAATATATGGCACATAGTCTTGCCCCTCGTTCTGGGCTAACCAGAGCCAGAGCGGTGTACTGGAGCCGTCACCGTTAGAAAGTTCCAGATAATGTTCCTGAGTAATGTCATGGCCTTCAACCAGCGTTGGTTCAGCAGACTGTTCGGAGAATACCAGCAGACCGCGTTCGGTTAAAGCACCCAGAAGGGAGGTGCGCTCCTGGGCAAACGTGAAAGGGATGAAGCAGAGAAAGATAAACGGGACGAGGGGGGCGAATAATTTCATGTAGGTTTTCCTTTCAAAATAGTTTTAGTTAAGGGTTGACTCGAGCCAAGGAACAGTTGCAAGTGCTGACTTGAGCCCACACAGAAAATTTTTCGTTAGAAGCCTGATCTTTTACACTGCTAGGGTATGCAAGGTTCTGCTTTGCTCATATCCTTGATTTCTGTTCGCAACTGCAGTTGAGCATTGTCATAGTCTTCGTCAGTGATGAGGGGGATTTCTGAAGGTTGGGATGGGGCCTCTTGTTGAATCCCTCCACAGGCAGCCAGAAAAAACAGCGTGACAATAAAGAGTAACTTTCCCATAATCCATCCTTTCTCCTTCGATGTTTAGTGTGCCAAAGCCCTGCCACCACACCGCCACCAAGCCTGGAACTTTGGTGGTTGGGTGAGGTGCTTAACCAATGCGAGTGAAATCCAGTGTAATAACATCCGTACCCAAGTTGCCCTGTGGGTCGGTCACATTGAGACGAATTTTAATGATGTAGGTGCCTGCCGGGTTAAGGTTAAAGGTATCCGAGGGTTTCCACTGAATGTTTGCAGCGTTTCCAACTACAATGGCTGGATTGTCATTGAGTTGCACTGTCCACTGATACACCAGAGGACTCGAGCCCTCCGGGTCGGTTGCCGTGCCGCTCAAGGTGAGCGTGTCGTCCGGGCTGCCTACCACTGCGTTATCTTCAGGGCTTGTCACAAGGACGCTGGGCGGTAAGTTTGTGGGCGGGTCAATGACGTTAATGACTACACTTTTGGTGTCTGTTGCTCCCTGGGCGTCTTTAGCTGTAAGGGTCAGGGTGCGAGGGCCGTTGCTGCTAAAAACCGTTTCAACATTGCAGCTTAATTTGGGGAAAGGGTCACCGGCTACGCTGCTGGTCCAGGTGAGATTGTCACAGGGAAGTTGCTCATTAACTTCGTTGCGGTCTGTGGCAAGGCCACGCAGCACCAGGCCAGCGGTGCGAAAGACGCTGGTTCCCGGGGTTGGGCTGCTTAGCGTTACCACAGGTGCAAAGTTGACCACGTTGAGATTGAGCGTTGCGCTCGAGCTGGCCCCTGCACTGTCCACCGCCGTGACGGTGAGTGTGCGTCTGCCTGGGGACGTAAAGGTGTGCTGAACGCTGCGCCCACTGCCCAGATTGCCGTCTACATCAGATGTCCAGGAGGTGGTACAGCACGGAAAAGCATCTTCAAAATCAAATACGTCCGCATTAAAAGATAATTCTCTGTTTAGTGGAACATCACCGCCTGCGGTGCTCAGGGTGACGCTCGGTGGCACGTTTCCGAGGGCGCGTTGCACTGCGGCCAGGGCGTTCACGTAGCGGTTAACGTTGCTATCTGGACTGGCGTGGGCCGTTTCCATCAGGATGTTCTCGACTTGGTTTGCACTCAGGTCTGGGTTGGCAGCCCAGATAAGTGCAGCCACCCCTGCTGCAAAAGGTGAGGAAAAACTCGTGCCATTTTTAGCTCTAACTTTATTATCAGGTGCGCTCGGGTCTGGGCCAAGCCAGAGGGTGAATGGGGCATATATATCCACCTGCTTAGCGCCATAGTTTGAGTTCGCACCTCTCCACTTTGAGTTGGTTTTCAAGCCACCTACACAAATCACGCCTGCGTTTTCGCAGGGAGCGTGCCAGGTATCTTCTATACAAAGGATGAAACAAGACTCGGCATCCACATCCTGACCGTCATTACCTGCGGCGGCGAAAATCAGTAGCCCCGTTGCACGAAGGGCAGCCGTTGCTCCCTCGAAAGGTAGCACAGTCACAGCTAGATAATTAGGTACGGGAACGCCATAACTCATATTGGCGATTCTGGCCCCAAGCACTCGAGCCTCGAGCAACGCCGAAATTGAGAGGAAAAAATCTCCCGTCGTAAACACAACAATAGGTTCGGCAACTGGTCCTGCAGGGCCGGCACTGCCGTAATTGTTGTCAGGCACGGCCATCGCCGCACTTACCACGTTTGTTCCATGCCAGGGGCAAGGATTACCCCCACTACAATCAAAGAAATTCTCTGTACCAATCGGGTTAATACCTGGCACGTTGTTAATGGCCTGGTAGCCCCTTGGCCAATCATTGTCGGGCTGAAACCCCATGTCGAGCACGGCCAGTTTAATTTTGTTGTTCAGCTTATCTGCCAAATCGAGGGCGCGCCAGGCCTGGGCTACGCCAATGTCTTGTTCACTGAATCTGTCGTGTGAGGGCCAGCTAAAGGCGTTTGGGGTGTAAGGAACACCTGCAAGTTCTGCGCCAGTCGGGGCTTCCAGTGAGGTTTGGTCGGTAAAGGCACCCCCTCCACTTCCTACCCAGTTCATGCCAATGTTTAAACCGCCTACGGCCTCGCGGCTGGTTACAGCAATGAGGTTAAGCCCGGCCTGACTCGAGACCTTGTGGTTGCCGGTGCTGTTTTGCTCGAGTGTTCGCAAATCTTCAGAAAGCTTTGAGGCATCTGCTGAACTTGCGTCAATGCGGATAAGGTATTGCTTTGGCAAACCAGTTACACCAGCTTTTGCAGGGTCGAGCATTCTCAAAATCTTCCCGTTCCACCGCCCCACCAGGGTTTGCACTTCTGCGTCATTGTCGGTTGAGAGCCAAACTTCGTTAGCCACAAAACTTGCAATCGCACCATCTTCATTTGTCACACCAGCAAGCGGACGTGGTTCACCGTCTTCAAAGCCTGGTAAAGATGGCGCCAGAGGTGTCACCTCAGGGTCAACAACGATGGTGATAACCGGAAGGGTTTGGGGGGCAGGTTGGGTGCAAGCCCCTAGCGCAAAAGTTAAAAGCAAGAAGGGTCTAATCCATTTCATATTGCTTACTCCTTATAGGCAGAAATAGAATTCGCATTTCCAAGGCTCAACAAAAAGTCTTCATTCCAGAAAATACTTTCATGACGACATTTCTCTTACCGCGCGAGTTTACGACCAGTTCCGAATGTAATGAGACCGAATATGATAGCTGCTTAACTATCAAAAATTATCAGGCGAGGCGCACGATTCGACTTCGTAAGTGACGGCGGCAGTGGCAGTTTGCCCTGCACTCACCGTTCTGGTTTGTGAAGCGACTGTAGGAATATAGAGTTTGCAATTGGGTTTGTTTAGCTGACCTATGTTAAAACCCTGGGCTATAATCTCGTAACTTTCCGGGGTTAAATCGGTGAGGGTGCGACTTGCACCAATGTCACCAAGATAGTAACTGTTGGGGCCTATCACGCTTACTTCCGCTTGACCAGTGGGTGCTCCGCTAATGTCAATACGCAAACTTCCAGTGGTCGGCGCACTCAGGGTCGAAAAGGTGAAGCTATAGCCACACGGCGTGCCAATGATACAGAATGTTCTTGGGGGCAGGGCAAGATTGTTTCCAGCAATGTCCCTGGCACTGTTGAGCACAGTCACGGTGTAGCTGGTGTTGTTCGCCAGGTTTGACGGGCTACAACTAAGCGTATCTTTTTCCTTGTTGAAGGTCCAGGTGCAGCCCAGAGGTGCCGAACTCGAGACCGCTGCGAAGGTGCTGGCTTCGTCCATGGTGTTATCAAAAACAATCCGCAGTTCAGTAGAAAGTGACACATTCTCAGTTCCACCAGCAGGTGAAGTCTCAAGCACTGCAGGGGGTGTACCGTCCGCGACGGTTGAAAAGCTAACTTCTGTACTTAAACTCTTTCCTGATTGCGTGATGCCGTTCATTGACAAGCGGTAAGTGCGGTTTCCTTTCAGTTGACAGCCGTTGGCTAAGAAGGTGGTCTGGTCGGTTAAAAATTCACCACTACTACAAGAAAATGGTGGATGACTCTCCCACAAAAAGTAAGTCGGATTGAGAGGACCTGAAAAGGTAAACCCTAGCGATGTTTCGGTTGCTGGAACATTAGTTGCGCTATCTTCGGGGGTACTCGAGACAAGATACGGCTCTAAAAGGGCTGTTATAAAGGTTATTTCAGTTTCGCCTGAAAGTGCATTACCCGCTTTGTCCTTGGCGGCAAAGGTCAGAGTGTAAGGTGTTTGTTCCTGGAGTCGTTCATCTGGTGGCTCGAGCGTGGCTGTGGCAATCGTATCTGCTTCACTCCACATAACCTTAAAAGCCGGTGTAGCTGATATGGTTAGACATCTTGTAAGTTGCTCACAAGGATTAGGGAACGTAAGCATCAGATTGAAGCTTGATGTGTCCATCGGCTCAGAAAAAACAAGTTTAATCACTGGATTTCGAGGGTCAACGTCCATTGCACCATCAGCAGGGTCACTTGATTGCAGCATAGGCGACGTTGTATCGGTAGCGGTTGCCGAAGGTGTTGCAGGTACAGGTGTTGTTCTATTTGATTTGTTGCCTGCACGGTCCACGGCGTCAACTGCGAAAAAATAAGTCGTGCTGTTATTCAGTAAGGTAATCGTTTTACTATTGGTGCTGATAAAGTCTCGGGCGGCAAGTGCGTTTTCACTACTTCCCACATACACTGTGTAGCCTGCAATGTCACTTTCCGTGTTGGCTTGCCAGGTCAAAGTGACCTGCCCATTGCCAGGGCTAGTAGCGAGACCTGTTGGTGGATTAGGTGCAGTGGTGTCGGTGGTGTCTGAGGTTGTAAAAGTAAGAGTGGACTCTACCAGGGGATTTCCCGCAGCATCTCTGGCTTTGAGAGTCAGGGTATAAGGCGTTGAAGTGTTCAGGTCATTATTGTCAAAAGCTACACTGGTACTACTCTCATTCCAGGTGGGGTTACCGAGCGTAATAGTTGGTGTGCTGAACAGCTCGAATGAAGTTCTGTCGATCGTTTCACTAAAGTTCAACCCCAGTTTGACATTGATTGGCACTCCGCTTGCTCCATTCATGGGGAGGCTTGAACTGAGGGTGGGGGCTGTCTTGTCTGAGGGGTTTGGCTCTGGATGAGATGTAGACGGACCTCCACAAGCCAAAAGCGACAGAGCTAAGAAAAACAAACCTAAAAACCAGGTAAATGAATATTTCACACTGACGTCCTTTCTCCTCTTTCAGATTGCAACGGGTACCGCCACCACAGCGCCACCGTCCTCTCTTGGTCTGCAAGATATCGGTAGAGCAAGAGAGAAAAAATACGCTACTTTATTACTGACATCTAAGAATGCATGGCTTACACTGATTCAACAAGGGAGACCCGTGTGGCACAGCTAAAAACGTTGGGTGAACTGAAGCTAGAGGAGGCAACATTTACCCGCCCTATGCCGCTGCTGCTACTCACTTATTTATCACTTGAGGGCCCCCAACATCGTCGCCACTTAGCCGAACTCTTCTGGCAAGAGGGCAACCGCATGAAAAGTTTATCCATGACCCTGACGAGATTGAGAAAGGGTGCAGGTAACGTTGTTGAAGCTAATGACAAAATAGCTTGGTCAACGGCGAAAAGTGACGCTAAAATGGTGCTCGAGTCCCTAGATAAAAGCGACTGGCAAAAAGCAATAGAACTCTACACAGGAGCTTTTTTAGAAGGTGTGGTGCTAGAGGACTGGAGCAGTGAATTAGAGGACTGGGTTTATACAACTAGAGAATATCTTGCAGAACGGGTGCAATATGCCCTTCTCTATCTTGCTGAAGAGGCTGCCAAACGTCAGGACTTTGATAAAACGCGAAATCTTTCTGAACGTGCCTACACATTGCCTGGTTTAAGCGGAACTGATTTGGCCCAACTTAAGCGTCTTTATCCTCTACTCTGTGCAGGGCGCAGTTTGCTGGCTCCTAAAGTACGAAAAGAATTAGATGACTTTGGACTCAACACAACCCTGACTACCGAAGAAGCAAGAGCAACCTTTAAGCCAGCAAGCACCCTAAAGCGCGCGCTACCCACGCGCGGCACGACCTTTGTTGGGCGAGACGCAGAACTTACTGAACTTGCCACACTGCTCAGTAAACCGAGTGTTTCACTCCTTACCCTACTAGGGCCTGCAGGGGTAGGTAAAACACGCTTGGCGTTACAGCTTGCCCACGAACAGTCAAGATTAGAAGCTTTTAAAGACGGCGTTTATTTTGCACCTCTAGACGCACTGAATCATGCTAGCCAGATCGCCTTAAGCATGCTCACGCAGTTTGGTTTAACCCAGCAAGGCAACACTGAACCGCTCGAGCAACTTGTTACCTTCATTGCTAAAAAACATATTTTGCTGGTACTTGATAATTTTGAACATTTAATCCAGGGCTCGAATATTTTGTTAGGGATGCTGAGTCAATGTCCAAATCTCAAACTCCTGATAACTTCACGTGAAAGACTAAAACTTGAAGAAGAACACCTTTACACGCTCGAGGGCTTGGCTTACCCGACAGTCGTTTCAGAAAATACTAGCCTCAGTGAAGCCGTCCAGCTTTTTAGAGAACGTGCTCAGCAGGTCAAGTCTGACTTTGATCTGGAACAAAACCTTACTGATGTCATTGGTATTTGTAGACTTGTTGAAGGCTTACCACTAGGACTCGAGCTTTCCGCAAGCTGGGTCAGACTCATGACATGCCATGAGATTATTGCTGAACTTGAGCATGGTCTCGAGCTGCTTGCCACAGATGCCCAGAATGTTCCTCAGCGGCACCGCAGTTTGAAAGCTGCCTTTGAACAATCCTGGAAACTTTTATCGCCAAAAGAACAAGAAGTGTTACGAAAACTTTCGGTGTTTGTGGGCGGCTTTCGGCGAGAGGCTGCGAGTGAGGTAGCAGGGGCAACGATTCCCCTGCTCGCTTCCCTTGTAGATAAATCACTTTTGAGAGTTTTGCAAAACGGCCGTTATGACAGGCACCCTTTACTTTATCAGTTCACACGGGAAAAGTTGAAAAATCAGCCTAGTGAAGAAACAGAAGCCAAAACGAAGTACGCGTATTTTTATCTGGAGCTTGCAGAGCAAGCACAACCCTTTTTACAAGGTAAAGAGCAGCGCTTTTGGCTCCATGTTTTGAGCGAAGAACTCAACAATTTTCGCGCAGTATTCGCTTGGCTCGAGATCGCTGATGATGGGATGAAAGCTTTGAAACTAGCCACATTGTTAAGTACTTTTTGGTTACAACGTGGTCATTTTCACGAAGGGCGTGAACATTTTCTGACACTGCTTGAAAAAACAAACGGTAACAAAAGCATAAGAGCTAAAGCT
>JAGQHN010000116.1 GCA_020431825.1 Trueperaceae bacterium
AATGAAGACATTAATGGCGACGGCTCTTTTGATGCTCTTGACTGTATCGGTCCTCAAGGTCCTGTTGGTGCTACCGGTGCTACCGGTGCTACTGGCCCCGTTGGTCCTGTAGGTCCTATGGGTCCTGCTGGTGCTGATGGTGCTACCGGTCCTGTCGGCCCTGTCGGTCCCGTTGGTGCTACTGGCGCTCCTGGTCCTCAAGGTGAACCCGGCCCTGTCGGTGCTACCGGTCCCGTTGGTCCTGTTGGTCCTATGGGTCCCCAAGGTCCTCAGGGTGAAAAAGGTGACACTGGTGCTACCGGTGCTACTGGTCCTGTAGGTCCTGTTGGCCCTGTTGGTGCAACTGGCGCTACCGGTCCCGTTGGTCCTGTCGGCCCACAAGGTCCTCAAGGTGTTGCTGGTGTTAGCTGCTGGGATAGAAACCGTAATGGTTACCCTGACGCTGATGAAGATAGAAACGGCGACGGCGAACTTGATGCTCTTGACTGTATTGGCGCTACCGGTCCTGTTGGCCCTGTTGGTGCTACTGGTCCAGTAGGTCCTATGGGTCCTGCTGGTGCTGATGGTGCTACTGGTCCTGTCGGCCCTGTCGGTCCTATTGGCCCCATTGGTCCTCAAGGTCCTAAAGGCGACACTGGTGCTACTGGTGCTACTGGTCCCGTTGGCCCTGTCGGTCCTGTAGGTCCTGTCGGTGCTACTGGTGCTACTGGTGCTACTGGTCCCGTTGGTCCTGTCGGTCCCGTTGGCCCTGTTGGCCCTATGGGTCCTCAAGGTCCTACCGGTCTCATAGAACAGCCCTACTACAGCTTTATCACTGCTTTCTACGACTTCTGTACGCAATACAATGCGGCTAACGAAAGTGCCCGCGTTGCAGAGCTCGAGCGTCAGGTTGCAGAACTGCAAGCCCAACTTGCGCAGTACCAAAACTGCACAGTAACTTGCGGTGCTCCTATTCAACCTGCACCTGCTCCAACTGCTCCTGCTAGCGAAAAATAAGTTTTAGTTAGCTTTTAAAAGGCGACGCAAAAGCGTCGCCTTTTTTTATACACTTAGACCATGACAGTTGAGCAAAAACGTCTCAAAGAGCTGGTCACGCTAAATGAAATAGGCAATATTCTTAATCAAAGTGCCAGCTTTTCAGAAGCCATAAAGCCTGCGCTAAACAGGCTGGTAAGTCTGGCTGGCTTAAGTACAGGCTGGGTATTTTTAAGTAACGTCGATGCAGGAGATAGTCATAAAGGAAGTTTCAGGCTCGAGGCTTACACAGGTCTCCCACCAGCACTGGAAGACCATCATTGTAAGGCCCTCTGTCAAGGAAGCTGTGAGTGCCAGGGTTTACTTGCCAAGGGTAAGCTTGACCAGGGTGTCAATATTGTTACCTGCAGCCGCTTAAGTGACACTGAGCTTGATACCTGGGGTCTGAATGTTCATGCTAGTATTCCTTTACTGGGTAGAAACGGGCCTGAAGGCATTTTAAATCTTACTGCTCCAGGAAACAGCCAATTTGACCAGGAAGTGCTCAGCTTTTTTACTGCGGTGGGAAGACAACTCGGTACTGCCTATGACCGCTCGCGCTTGCAAGAGGAACAAACGCGCGAAGCTCGCTATCTGGCGATGCTAGAAGAGCGACAACGCTTGGTCACGGCAATGCATGACTCGGTCTCTCAACTCCTCTTTGCAGCAGATTTATCGGCACAGGTTGCCCAGACAGCCCAGTACAATTCGCAAAAAGAGCAGGCCCTGGCGCAAACCGCCAGCCTCATCCATGAGGCCCTCGATGAACTACGTAGCCTGGTCGAAATTAATCGCGCTAGCGAACTCTCTGGTGGCATCAAACTGGCTCTCAAGAGACTGGTGAAGCGAGCATCCCCTAACGTAAACATTCATCTTGAGGCCGATGATCTGGAACTCGAGCCCGACCTTGCTGACATAATCTACAAAGTAAGTCAGGAGGCGCTGCAAAATGCCCTGCGCCATGCCAACGCCGAACATATCTGGCTCAAGCTAAAAAGTACAGATAATAAGCTTATCCTTAGTATCAGGGATGATGGCACTGGTTTTGATCTGGAGCAGACACCTTTTGGTCTAGGCTTGGGCTCGATGAGACGCCGGGTCGAATCCTGTTCAGGTGTTTTCAAGCTGGCAACCCAAATTGGCACCGGTACTCATATTGAGGTGAGGCTATGAAAACCGCTCGTCTTTTACTGGTAGATGACCATCCTATTGTTAGAGAAGGACTAAAGACTTTTCTTGATTTGCAAAATGATCTGGTGGTTATTGCCGAAGCCAGTGATTTGGCAGGTGGGCTCGAGCAAGCTACGCTCCACCAACCTGATCTGATCGTCCTTGATCTGCAACTTCCTGATGGCAATGCCTTAAAATTTCTGGCCTCCTTCAAAACAGTGGCTCCTCAGACAAAAGTTTTAATCTTGACCAGTTTTATAGATGACTTTTGGGTTCAGGAAGCGATGAGGGAAGGCGCTGTTGGCTATGTGCTTAAACACTCGGGGCCAAAAGCTCTCCTTGATTACATTCGAGCGGCCTTGCGAGGTGAGAGGCCCCTTGATCCAAGTGCAGTAAAAGCACTTAATCAGGACAAAAAACACCCTTTAGAAGAGTTAACGCGCCGTGAACGGGACATCCTTATGTTAATCGCGCAGGGACTAAGCAATAAGCAAATTGCTCAAGAGCTAGGCATCGCCGAGAAAACGGTTAAAACGCACGCCACAAGTATCTTTACGAAGCTAAATGTCAGAGATAGAGTGCAGGCAGCACTCCTGGTCAAAGATTTAGAAGTCTAAGTACTTCCAAGCTGAAAATACTTGATTTTCTGCTAGCGTGTAGCGGTTATGGACCGGGGAATCCCATTTTCATTAAACGACTTTGTTAACTTGGTTGTACTTAAGCGTCAATGGTTAGCCAGGTTTTATGTATGGCTATTCATGAACCCATGAATGCTGAGGACACAGGTTTCAAAAGCGCTCCGCTTCAAAAGTCTGCTGTGTCTAACCAGATGCTTACGGGGCCCTGATTAAGCAAGCGCACATCCATATTGGCACCAAACTGACCGTTAGCAACACGCAAACCTTCCTGTCTTAGCAAATCACTAAAATACTGATATAGGGGCGTTGCATGATCTGGATGAGCGGCCGCTACATAGCTGGGCCGATTTCCTTTTCTGGCATCGGCATAGAGAGTAAACTGGCTAACCACCAAAACCTCTCCCGCCTTATCAAGAACACTGAGATTCATTTTGCCAGCGTCATCATTAAAAATGCGAAGCTTAGCTACCTTTAAGGCAAGCTTCCTGGCTTCTGTTTCCGTATCGGAATCAGTAACACCCAGGAGTACAAGCAAGCCTGCTGAAATTTGACCAATCAGTTTTGAATCAACCGTAACGCTTGCTTCACTGACACGCTGGATCAAGGCTCGCACTAGTTCAGCCTTTCATCCTGAGTTTGCCCTTGTTGCGCAAGGGCTTTAGTAAGGCTTTGCTGGGCACTCAGCAAAGCTTCTCGCTCTGCCTCGTCCAGGTTTCCTACGGTTTTTTCATGCAGCATGGTCAACAGCTCGAGGCTTTTCTCGGCAGTGCGTCTCGCCAGAATGCCATCTTTTGCCAGATGTCTGGTCATGGGGCTATATTCCTCACCTAAGGCTGCCTGAGCCGAGCTCAAAATAGAATTTACCAATCCCATAAAATGTTTGTTCGGCATATTAGAAAAGTGCATCCTGCTGAGCATTATCAATAATCAACTTGCCCTCTTTTGGACCTAAGGCATCCAGGGCCTCTTTAAGTTTTTTCATGTCTTCCCACATCTGCCATTTAGGACTGCCCTTCTCTCTGCTTGGGTTGCGGAGCAAATAAGCAGGGTGGAAAAGGGGATAAACCTTAACCCCATGCCAGTCAAACCACTGACCATGCAATTTGGTTATGCCATCGGTAGTTTTTAAAAAATACTGGCTGGGTACATTGCCTAAAGTAGCAATGACCTGAGGCCGAATAAGTTTAATTTGCTCGAGCAGTAAAGGCTCACTCGCCTGCACTTCTTGCTGGCTAGGATTGCGGTTGCCCGGTGGGCGGTACTTGACAATATTGGTGATATATATGTCATCGCGGTGCAAATTGACACTCGCAAGTATTTTATCCAGGAGTTGTCCTGCTCGACCCACAAAAGGTCGCCCGCTCAAGTCTTCATCTTCTCCTGGCCCCTCGCCAACAATCATCAGTTTGGCATCGGGGTCGCCTTCTCCAAAAACCAGGTTATTACTTAAATCCTCGAGCCCTTTGGGTTTCTCCTGCTGAGCAGTTAAATCTTCTAATTGTTCTAAAGTCACGGTAAGCTCCTGTTGTTTTTTTACCCTATTTCGCCGCTAAAACACAATAGCCTATTCTAAACTTTAGGTGCATCTGCCAAACTATCCAAGGGGGATCTATGTTTCAACCTCGAGTTAAAGGTCAAAACCAACCAGGAACCCTCAGCTTTTGTCATTCTGAAACACCCTTATAGGACTGCAGATCATTAGTGGCTCGAGGGGCCATCAAAAACGGTACTGTAGGCTGCGTGAGGTATGGATAAAAATGTTTAACGCACATCTGGACGTCCTTGAGTATAAGCTTCATAAATATGAGGTTTTGCAGCATGAGACCTCTCTTTCCTTTGCAGAGGTTATCCGCCTATGGCAAAAAGACGAGATTTTTCAAGACTTTTTTAGTGCCCTGCTTCAAGACTCACCCTTTAAGGCTTTTCGGTGGGAAACACCAGCTATCGATAAGCAGAGTCTCGAGCGCAAGTTTGAATTTGTTTTGCTCGATTCTCCAGGTCTTTCCGATATGCCCGATAGAGTCAGCTTCGCAGAACACTTTGAGCAGGCAAATAGCCAGGGCATCTCTGTTTTTGAGAATCTTGGTGGAGATGCTGTTCTGGTAGTTCCCGCACCACTTACTGAGGCTTCAGCTTATGCACATCTAGCTGACTTTATTCGTAATGCTCCTGAAAGGCAGAAAAGGGCACTTTGGTCCTCGCTTGGTTTTGCTTTGGAGGACAGGTTAAGTAATCGCCCTTTGTGGCTAAGTACTGCTGGTGGAGGCGTTGCCTGGCTTCATGTAAGACTCGACTCTCGCCCAAAGTACTACCATTATGCGCCTTACCGACAAACACCTGAAAAGTAATTCCTAATAAGTTGTTTAAAGGTTTTTGGCAAGCGCATAAGAGAATGACAATTTTAGTGGCTAAGACCTTCCACCTCATTGTTGGGCAAGCCCCCTGTAGAGAAGCCTCAGTTCAAAGCTAAACGCTAATTGACGAAGTGGTAATATTCAACACGAACTTTACCAGATTAAGGAGCGGGACTATGATAATTGATGCAGATTGCCATCTCTCTTCAGATCGCTTTGACAGCCTAGCTATTACTGCCAATGACCTCATAGCCATTATGGATAAAGCTAAGGTCGACAAGGCCCTGGTTTGGTTAAAGCCCCCCTATAATAGGGACATCATTCCAGAAAATCGGGCTATCTTTGAGGCGACTCGAGTCTATGCCGATAGACTATTAGGCTTTGGCTGGGCAAACCCTCGTTTAGGGGTAGCGCAGACCCAAAAGGCCCTAGAAACTTGCATAGACGATTTTGGTTTTTATGGAATTAAATTCAACGGGGCCCAAGACGATTATATTATTGATGACACCAATGTTTCACCTTTTATAGAAATGGTCGCCATGCGCGGTAAAACGCTGGCTTTTCATATAGGTGCCGATTTTCCAGAGAACACCCATCCTTTTCGCTTAGGACGCATTGCAGAGAAATTTCCAGAAACAACCTGCTTTATGATTCATATGGGTGGTGCTGCCTACCCAGCGCTTGACCGTTCTGCCATTGAGGTGGCTAAAGAACACGCCAATATTCATATTATTGCCAGCGCCATTCCTGAGAGAGCTATTTTTAATGCACTCGAGCAACTCGGACCTGAGCGCATTAGCTTTGGAAGTGATACGCCTTTTTATTTGATGCCCGTAAGATTAGCTATGTTTAACGCCTTATTGCAGGATTTTAGTCCAGATGCAGCCAAGATGGTTCTGGGAGGCAATATTGCACGCCTATTAAGCATAGAAATTTCTTAGAAAGACATTAAAATCGCTCGTGAGCGCATACTTTTAGACGACTCGAGCTACGACGACATCATTTAAACATTTTGGTATAAGTCGTTCATCCTATAGAGCGCAAACCTATCTTATTGCCCTCTGTATCAATAAAGTAGGCGGCAAAACCATAGTCACCCAAAGCAGTTTTTGGCAAAACAATCTGCCCACCAGCAGCCTCAACATGGTTGAGCACTTGGCTTAAATCATCTCCTCCATCCAAATACACAAGCGCACCTTCTTGCGAAGGCTTATAACCAAACTGGGCATTTTCAACCAGTGACCCTCCCACACCACCATAGTCAGGAAGTAAACCAACCCTGCCATTATTTATTTCAAGCACCTGTATATCGGCATTCAAGATGCGACCATAAAATTGTGCAGCCCGCTTGACGTCAATGACCGGTATTTCAAACCAACTTATTGCATTCTTTGCATTCATGCCTTACCTCCTAATAAAGACTGTTTTGTCGTGGTTTTGCCAAGATAGCGCCAACACTATGAGCAGGAATGAGCAGGAGCAAAAAACTCAGGTGATACCCTAAAGGTGCGCTCTCAAAATAAAGTACTGTCACCAAAAGTCCTACTGAAAATTGTACTAGACATAAAATTCCTAAAGCCTGCATACTTTTGGTCAGCCTGAAACAAAGGAAGCCTGCCAGTAGTGAAAAAGCTACGGTTTTGCTTAAGGCAAAAATAAGATAGCTTAGACGCTCACCGCTATACCACCCCGGAAGCAATTGCTGCGTAATGGCATTACTACCTAGCCAAAGTGCTGTCCACAGCACAAAACCGATACTTATCCCAAGTGCTTTATAGAGCATCTCGAACCTTACCTAACCATAACTGAACCATATCTACCTATTTTTGTTGCTAAGCTTTTCGTAATGAAAGATGCATTTTTGAAAAGGAATTGGTTGGTGGTGAACACTAAAGAGGCAGCTGATACCTTAACGAACCCCGATAAGTATTACTATCTAATTCCTTTTATGCGGACAGAGCGAACCTTGAGTGAAGCAGCTCGAGACCTAAACATAAAGCCCAATGCGCTTTTCTATCAGGTTAAAAGACTGGAAACTTTAGGGTTAATTTACGTAGTGCGTGTACAGCAACGAAAGGGGCGAGCCAGTAAGGTTTACCGCGCGAGCGCCCAACGCTTCATCATCCCCTTCAAAAGCACTTCGGCAGAAACCATGGAAAGCATTATTCACAGGATGCGTGAGCCCGCAGATAAGAAAATTATAGAAGCTTACCTGAAGACCATGCATGATCACACAGAGAATTTTGGCTTATGGTTATCCCTTGCTGATGACAATCTTATGGAAATGGTCTATGCGCCCCTCATTTCTGACCAGTGGCTGGCACACGACCAGCTCCTCGCAGCTGATTTTCCTGCCCTTTTTTCAAAATATGCCAGTTTTCCCCTAGATTTTGCTACCGCTAAAGAAGTGCAACTTGGGCTTATTGAACTATTTGAGAAGGCCCGAGAAAAAAGTCAACCATCAGGTAAGCGCTATCTAATGAATTTTTCTATTGTTCCTTTAGACGACTAATGGCTAATTCGCTTTTGATGTTCACTTACACGTAGCCTAGAATTCAGGGTTTCGCTTAGCTTTAATAAGGATCAAGTTAAACCTAAAAGCCTAATGTTAAAAGTTGTCAGCGCTCCGTTTCAAAGCCTCGATGGCTCGAGTAAGATCTGACGTTTTTGATAAGGCTATTAGCCCTGCCCCTTTTACAGGTGAAAGCAATGGTTCAACACATCCTATACCCGCATACTTTAGAGTACTTATGAAGGCTTCTTTAACAAAGCGATTGCGCAGAAGCACACTTCCTCCGTAGCTAAGCCTTGGAATCCCCGTAAACTTACTAGCCGCCATAATAGCTAGTTCTGCTAATTCCCGCCCTGAATGCTCGAGAATCGATCGAGACACCTGATGATTTTCTTGGGCCAGCTTTGCGACAAGCAAACTAAATTGTGCAATAACAGCGGGGCTTTTATTCGCTTCGTAAAGCCAGGCGGTAAGCTTGGCAGGTATTTCAGAAAGCTCACCCTTTAGATTTGCGAATTTCAAAAGCTCATGAACCAACACCGTATCATCATGTCGCCGGTCAAGTGCTTTAAGGGCTTCTTTGATGGCACCCGCTGCTATTGCATAGGCACTGCCCTCATCGCCAAAAAACGGACCCCAGCCCCCAACTCGATACCTATTGCCCTCAGCGTCTATACCAAGGGCAATTGAGCCTGTCCCTGCTATGACAATAAGTCCTGCTTGTAATCCAAGAGCTCCTGCCCAGGCAATGTAAGCATCTGTGTCTAAGATAACCTTATGGGCCCGAAGGGCATTGCCCAACAGTTTACGCCCTTCCTCTTCACTCCCCGACTCTTCCAGGCCAGCAGAACCGATACAAGCTGAGACCACCTCGGTAATTTGGGTATTGCCGATAGCCTTAGACACTGCGCTTTGCACGGCGGCAGCGGCTGAGTCAAAAGAGCCTGTTCGGTGATTGGCTGCGCCTGCCTGACCATAGCCTAAAACATCCCCGTGGCTCGAGACCAGGATGGCTCGAGTGTGGCTACCCCCCGCATCAACCCCAAGAAAATACTCCGGCAAAGCCTATAACCTCTTTATGCGTGCCTGCCAGCGCTTAATATCTACGGTGCTTTGATTACCCTCAACATTGGCACTGACGAAAATTTCTGGCTGAACCCCTGCTTGCAAAACCAGCTCAACCGCTCTTACGACAATGGCATTCATAAGGAAAATACCGGTGATAGACGAAACAGGCCCTACTTTAGTTTCCAAACCCTCAAGGCTTAAACCAGCGTCACCATAAGGTGCTGCGTTATCTATAACCAAGTCAGCTAGCTCAAAAAGTCGCTTCATGCTCGAGTGCCGTGACGCAACCTGCCTAGAATGCTCAAGCGAGGTGATGGCTACCGTTTTACAGCCACGCTTTTTTGCCTCCAGCACTATCTCGATAGGAAAGGCATTACGCCCGGAGTTTGAGGCGACAATAAGTAAGTCCCTGGCACTCAGGTCAGTATCTTTAAGCAAAATCTGGGCAAAGCCCTCAAGTCTCTCAACCGAACTACTCCGAATAGCCCCTTCATGAAGCATAAGAGCATTGTCAAGGAGGGGATGAACCGCGGCCAGACCTCCAGCACGGTAAAAAACCTCCTCAGCCAGCATGTGAGAATGTCCGGTTCCAGTGACATAAAGAAGCCCATCCTGCCGCAAGGTTTCACAGAGCCAGCCAGCTGCCTGTTCTATTTGCTCACGTTCTAGGCTAAGTTTTGCAAGGCTCGCTTCTACCACCTTCGAATAGGCATCAATAGCATTCATAGAGAAACTTTGCCCCTTTCATCGAGTGGCAAAAAGCGCTCTATGGTTGCAGCTACCCCACCACGAAACGTATTGGCAAGTTGAACTGGGCGACCAAACTCCTCCCCGGGCTTAGCCTCCTTGAGCCACTTAAGGTAGTTGACCAAATAGCGAATTTCATGCTCAACTTCCCAGACATAGCTATAAAGCGAATAGAGTAAATCACGGTTTTCAAGCTCGGTGAGTTTATGAAACAGCTTTCCTACCACCTGACTCGTTTGCTCGAGCCTCGCAACTCTGTCTCCCCAAACATGCGGCTCTGAATTAAGCATTTCCTGTGCCTCAGCAAGTAACGACTTAACCTGCTCACCATGCTCAAAAAACAGATAAAACAGGTCTCCTAAAAGCTCTACTTCTTCCAGTTTAATCGCCTCTTTGCCATGTGTCTTAAAGCGAGGTAGCCAGGCTTTAAGGGCAGCTTGATAGGCAATATGTGCGTCATAGATATCTGCACTTGCATAAGCTGCCAGGGTTTTTAAAGGGATAAAGTTTGCTTCAAATTCATTATTGGGATTGCTCAGGATGCCACGGACTTCGTTTTTTAATGCACTTGTCTTGCCGGAAAAGGGTCCAAGATAAATGCGGCGGATGTCGTAGTCATTGGCGTGGATATTATCCCAGATAAGTGGTTTGCGTTTTAAAACGCTTTGCAACTCGAGCACCGACGCAACGCTAATTTCTTCCGAGACGATTTCGGGACCTGTCCAGAAAACATCAATTTCTTTTTCCAGGGTTTCCCCAAGCTCTTGCAGATAGCTCGAGTCTTTCACCGAAGGCGTTGCCATCCGGCCACAGTACTCGGTCGGACAAAACAGGAATAAGCCTTTTGTTTGCTTTCGAATATGGTAAAAGAGTTCATTAGTTACATATGCCTGAGCACCGGCAAAGGAAGCAAAGCGCTTTGCATCGGCGTCTCGCATGCGAAAAGGAATATCATCAAAAAGGATGCAGAAATGCTTTACACCCTTAGATAGCAACTGATCAATTTTGCTTTTAAGCGCCTGCAGGTCAGCCTCGTCGGCATAGCAAATATCCAGACCTGGCGCAATCGTGTAAACAAAGGCAATCTCTTTTTGCTGGCAGTGCTCGGCTAAGCTCAGCAACTCACTCATTTCAAGGTCGCTATAACGTTCGCGCCACGCTGCGCGCATTTTTAGGTCGTCCTTGGGCCCGTACATATAGGTGTTCATACCCCAGCCTTGCATCCAGGAGAAAAGCTCGAGCCTTTGCTCCATCGTCCAGGGGCGACCATAAAAACCTTCTATTACACCACACAAATCCATGTTTACCTTTCAATCGAACCGACGGTTAAGCCCGCAATAACCTGCTTCTGGAAGAAAAAATAAATAATCAAAATAGGCACTGTCGTTATGGATAGCGCAGAAAAAACCAGGCGGTAATCAACATTGTGATAGCCATAAAAACTTAGTAAACCAGCCGGTAAGGTGCGCAGGACATCATCGCGAATAAAGAGTAAGGAAAATAAAAGTTCATTCCAGAGCCCCACCAAGTTAAGGATGATGATTGTTACCATTGCCGGGCGTACCAGAGGGAGCATAATCAGATAAAAAATCTGAAATAACCCGGCACCGTCCATACGGGCAGCATCCTCGAGTTCCTGAGGCAGGGTGAGGTAAAACGACTTAAGCAAATAAATGGTTAGGGCCAGTGACCAACTGCTATAGGGCAAAATCAGTGCCCACCAGGTATTTAGTAAATTGAGGTCGCGAAGCAAGATAAACAGCGGAATGATGACCGCCTGCGAAGGCAGTAAAAGCCCAATCAGAAAAATATAATAAAGCGTATCTCGCCCACGAAATTTTAGGCGTGCAAAGGCGTAGGCAGCAAGGCTCGATAAGACCACAATGAGCATAACGGAAACACCTGTAACAATGAGACTATTAATATAAAGTCTTCCAAGGTGCCCCTCGACCCAGGCCTCCACAAAATGTTGCCAGCGAAAGGCTTTTGGCAATGCCAAAATGCTCCGAGAAATTTCTCGATTGGTTTTGAGCGAAGAGTAGAGCATCCAGACAAGCGGAAAGCCCATGCCTGTTACAATGATAATAACTACCCAGTAATGCAAAAGCGTAAGCGGGTTAAAACGGACTCGAGGCATCAGTACTGAACCGTTTCCCCTTGATTCGCGAACCGTAAATACAGCACCGAAATAATGCCGATAAACAGCATCATAAGTACGGTAAGGGCAACACCATAACCCATTTGTCCAGCATCAAAGGCCTGTTTAATAATCCAGGTTCCCGGCACTTCGGTAGCATTAAAGGGTTGACCATTCGTCATAGCAAAAAAGAGTTCAATCCCGGCAAACCCACCCGTGATGGCTAAGAGCAGCGCAATCATGGTCGTTTCTCTAAGCAAGGGAAGGGTAATGCGCCAGAAGCGCTGAAAGATTCCAGCACCGTCTAGCATTGCTGCCTCATAGAGCGATAAGGGAATACGCTTAAGCGCTGCCAGATAAATCACCATATAAAAACCAGCGTATTTCCAACCCGAAACCAAGGTTACCGCAGCCAGCGCTGTACTTTCCTGAGCAAGCCAGGGTTTTACCCATGCCTCAAGCCCAATCTCTCTTAAAAAACCATTGAGTAAACCAAAACGCAAATCATAAATAAAGGTCCAGAGTATAGCGGCAGCTACCATGGATAACACAACTGGAGAAAAGCAGAGCACTCTGAAAAGCGAAAAACCTGGGCGGTCGCTGTTTAAAAGCACCGCCAGAATAAGTCCTAACCCCACTTCAACAACCAAGGTTCCTAAGACATAGAGACTTGCATTGAGATAAGAGCGCAAGTGAATCGTGTCTTTAAAAGCCCTTATATAATTATCCCAGCCTATCCAGACTGGACTCGACATGCCATCCCAGCGGGTAAACCCATAATAAAGAGACGATAGAAGAGGGAAAAGAACAAACAGAGCAAAAAGCAAGAAGGCCGGGATCACAAAAAGATAAACCTGCCAGCCATCAGGATTTGCTTTAGAGGGTTTTGCAGCCACAAAAAGACCTTTCAAGTACAAAATCTGTGCCGGGTTTAGAGCCTCACTGAATTTTCTTAGGCCCTCCCAGTATTTGGGAGGGCCCACCATTTGGTGTTATGACCGTACTTAGTTTTTCATAGGGGCAAGCTGCTCATCTACCCACATAAGCGCATCTTCAGGGCTTTTTAAACCCGCGGCCACATAAGCTGCACCCTGATAGAAAATGTCGGCGATTTCCTGAGGATAGCCTGTATCGGGTGGTGGTACGATCGACGAGGCCTCAGCAAAAAGTTGGGCTAGCTTTTTGGTGTGCTCGTTTAAATCAGCCTCTTCCATTGCACCATGGACAGGACTAAAGGCACCCGCTTCTGCCCAGGTAATTTGATTCACTTTGCTGGTAAAGAACTTCATAAAGGCGACTGCCTCGGCAAAGTGTTCGGTCTTGGCACTGATCTGATAGCCTGTCGAAAGCCCAATAATGCTGTTAGGGTCTCCTAAGCCCCCAGGAATAAGCGGGGTATTAAAAGCATCATATTGGAAGTCTTCTGGGGCAGAATCAAGCGCTGTTGAAACAAGCCAGGAACCAATAGGATGCATGGCTGCTGCCCCGTTAAAAAAGGCGCTCATGGCAGGGTCAGCGCCAAGACTGGGCATATCGGCATTAAAGGCGTTAACCTCGGCGAGTTGCTCAAAATAGCCAAAGGCCGTCACAAATTCTGCCTGATTAAAGGGTTCCTCGAGTCTAAATGCAGCATCAAATTTTTCAGCTGAAACGACTCGAGCAACAATATGTCCAGCCCAGTTACCAAAGGGCCAAAATTCTTGATTGCCAAAAATAATTGGCGTCACGCCATTATCACTTAAGGTTTTAACCAGGTCGACAAACTCAGTCCAGGTTTCAGGCTCGCTCAGACCAAATTCATCAAACGTTGCCTTGTCGTACCAGATAACGGTAGTTACGTCCAAATTGGTGGGAATCATGTAAACGCGGCCATCAACCATCGTTCCTGCAGGTGCCGACCAGGCAGCTTCTATGAAACTGTCCTGCCAATTTTCTTCAGTCAGAGCCTCGGTCAAGTCAGCCGCAAAACCATTTGCAGCATTGCTAGCAACACGCTCGCCACCAAACTCAAAGAAAATATCTGGTGGGTCATTACTTTGCAATAAGGTGATTAGCCCAGTATCTTCGTACAAATCATCATCTTGTGCTATTTGCGTGACTTTGATGTTGGGATTTTCTGCCTCAAACGCCGCTACAATTTGGTCAAATGCTGTTCGGTCAGCACCACCTGTCATACCATGTGCAATAGTGAGTTCTATTTCCTGTGCAAAAGCCAAACTTATAACCAACAAAATAAAAATAATACTTCGGTGCTTCATCATTTCCTCCTTTAAACAACTGAACTGCCTGAACGCCTAAGACTAATTTTCTGGGCTACCTCCTTTTTCAGACATCTAAGCAACATACGATTGCCAAAACTCTATCCGATAATTAAACTTAGGAGCTCAACATGCACTTGCTAAACCCTTCTAAACACTTTCCACTACACTATTTTGAATCTCTCCTAGCGGCTTTTGACTAAGCAGCTCAATCACAGCGCCAGATTCAAAAGCCTTTTCAAGAGCCATGCTTGCTGCACCCCAGGCTCCCGCGTTAGGAGTTAGCGCTGCATAACGCACTTCTATATTTTTTAATAAAGGGGCAATCACTCTACGTTTAAGCGCTGTCTCAACGCTGCGCAAAAATCCGTCACCAGCAAGTTTTAATTGCCCCCCAATAATGATTAAGGGAGCACCACTTATATTGGTAGCTGCGGCCAGCGCCTGCCCTAAGTGCTGGGCAAGTTCATCTAAAACAAGAAAAGCAGGCTTATCTCCTTCTGCGGCGGCCCGACATATGTCGGCAAATTTCGCCCCAGGCCCCAGTACAGTTTTTACCCCTTGTTTAACACGCTCATCAAATCTGGCTTCTATAGCCTGATGCGTTGCAACTGTTTCCAGACATCCTTGAGAACCACAGTGACACTGATCTCCATTAGCTTCAACCACAATGTGTCCCAGTTCTCCACAAACCCCTGAAGAGCTTTTAAGCAATGTTCCATTAACAAAGATACCGCTACCGACTCCGTGACTACCCAGAAAAACATAAATCATATCTTTTTGTTCAAGACCTGAGCCTTTTTTTTGTTCAGCAAAGGCAAAAGACCGTGAAACATCTTCTGCTACTACCGTTCGCATAAGTCGCTCAGACACGTAAGCTTGAACATTAAAAGGGCTATCAGGTTGTTCATGAGTTTGCCAAACCCCATTGGCATCAACGATGTCATGCAGTGATAAGCCAACCGAAAGTACTTGCGACCAGGCTATACCTTGTTTTTGAACTGCTGTTTGCAGTGATTTTATCAGGGCCTCGAGCGTTACCTTATTAGCCTTAAATTCAGGAACAGGCAGACTTGCCTGATGAGTGACTTCGCCAAGGGTATTAAGGATAACCAGTAAACAATGGTCTCGACTGAACTCCAAACCTATAGCCTTCACCGCATCAGGATTTAAACTAAGAATCTCAGTTGGTCTTCCTCTATCAGTACTTGTACCTGCATGACTCTTTAGTAGACCCAGTTCCAACAAACCTGCTACCAATCGAACAATAGTTGCAGCATTTAAATCAAGATGTTGAGCCAGATCAGCTCGAGTCACGTCACCCCTCTGAAAAACCCGATTTACTATCTTTCTTTGCCGCTCTAAACTCATCTTGACTCCAGTATTTTTATAAAATTATCAATTAACACCTCTTAAGTCAAGTATTTATATGAAAAACTAGATTTAATTCATGTCCATTAATCGCACTACTATGAAAATATAAATTAATTAGGCCTTCATATTGTCTCATACCCTTGGAGGAAACAATTTGAAGGTGTTGATTCAAGTTGAAATTTGAAGCCTTACTCATGCAAGACTGAGGTGAAATAGGCTAAAAAGTAAAATTTCCCAAAGAAAGCTCCCCCTTTATCTCACTCGGCTCAAGGTCACGCTTTTGATGTTTAGTATTAGTTTGATCTAGCTTCCAAAATTTCCCAATTTTTGAGTAAAAATAGTGCTGCTTAGGGTGCGAGTTAAAGTAAAGGTTGCTGTGCGCTGTTGTTAAAGTAAAGGCTGAATCCCTGGTTTAGGTCCTCATAGTCGGCAACAGTTGAAAAGAGCAAACTCAGCAGTATCAATGTCATTTAATCCACACGAATCGCCAGTTATTTCGTGCCTGACACAATTTTTAAATTAGCTTTAGCGAAAATGGTGCCATTTGTGGTGCCATTTAGAAATTTTAGGGTCACCATCCGCGTAGCAACCTTGAATTTTGGCAAGAAAGAAGTCTTAAACTTGCTGCTAAATTATGTACACTCGAGTCATGGATGACATCCTAGACCCCTATGATGAGCGGCATTACAAAAGTATTGACAGCTTTGCCGCTTTGCTCAGAAAACTCGACTATGGGGTTGAGATAATTGAGGGGAATAAGCTCACGGTTCGCTTACCCCT
>JAGQHN010000117.1 GCA_020431825.1 Trueperaceae bacterium
ATCTGCTTACATCTTTTCTTAGTTCGCTACAACCTTGACATCAAAGCTAAGCTAGCTGTCTGAGATGGTCCACTACCTAAGGCTATTGCCACCAGAAGGCCAAACCCCATGACAAGTGGGATGTAGCCTAGCAAAAACTGCAAGGTATGCTTTAAAGCGGTCCAGAACTCGTTATCCTGTAAGAGTTGAGTAAAATTTTTCAGCCCAATAAATCTTGGTGCGGTCAGCAGATCCCAGCTAGCAAAGGATAAGCCCAGGGAAGCAAGAATCGGCCCTAAGACAAAGACTGAGACACCAATCAGGCTGGGACCCAAAAAAAGGGCAAGCGTTAATCCGCGTTTCCAACCTCGTTCGTACATAGGCTAGCTTTGAGCTGCAAGCTCGAGCAAAGGTGTTAGCCTTGGGCTGTCAGCTTTTATAAACACAGGAATAAGCTCCAAGGGAGCAGGGACCAGCAGAGTTTGATTGCCCTTAAAAGGAGTACCTGTCCAAAGATTAACCCAGGTGCCCGGAGGCAAACGAACCAGCCTTGTACTGGCACCTTTTTCAAAAATTGGGCAAACCAAAAGATCGCGTCCAAAAAGATAGCTGTAGGGGTCTTTTGCCAGGTGATTGTATGCTTCGGGGAACTCGAGCTCTGCCAGACGCATAAGCGGTAAGCCCTGCTCACTTAAGGCTTTTGCCTCAGCGTAAAGATAATCTAGTAAGCGCATCCTGAGTTTGGCATATCGCCGGTAGATGTCTAAAGCTCTGGGGTCATGATGCCTTTCTGCAATATTCCAGGGGCTCCTCTCCCGGTTTTCGGTAGCCTGATGCAGTTCAGAGTGATATTGCATAATTGGACAAAAGGCCGCCATAGCAACCGAACGGGCATACAACTCGACCGTGGGAATCTCTCCACTAAACCCGGCAATATCCCAGGCCCACATGGAGACACCGCAAAGTCCTGCTGATAAACCCGCTAAAATCGAGGCTTTAAAAGCTGCCCAGGTGCTGTTTTCATCCCCAGCCCAGTGGCACGGGAACTGCTGGGCTCCGGTATAGCCCGCTCTTGAAAAGGTGAGCCCATCACCCTTCGTATTTTCTTGAACGAAACGGTAATAGCTCGAGACATAGTGGTGTACAAAGCTGTTAACGAGTTCCGTGCCGCGACTGCCATCAAAGGCCTTTAAATCACGACCCCATATATGTTCCCCACCATCCGTTTTCATACCATCAATGCCCAAATCTTCAAACAAATACTGGCGTTTTGAAAACCACCAGTCACGTGCTGCTGGATTTGTAAAATCAGGAATAAGAGCGCCTGTGAACCACCAACCCTTGTTTTGGTAGGGGCTGCCATCTTCATTTTGGATCAGATAGCCTTGTTTAACGGCGTAAGCTCTGTCGGCTTCATGTTGGGCATGTGTGTCTTCGAGCTGTTTTAGGACAGGTATTTGCCAGAGTAAAACGCGAATGCCCTGTTCATGACAAGCGTCAATCATGGCTTTGGGGTCGGGCCAGCGCCCACCAAAGGTAAAATCTCTTAGCCTTAAGGCGTCTTCTCCAGGTTTCGCTTCATAGCTTGCATCATTAAAAATATAAAAGGTGCTTTCATCACTCCAGGCCTCGAGTACCAGAACGGTTGCTGGAATATCTTCTTTAAGAGTTCTTGCAACAGCGGCTTCGGTGATAGCCTGGTTATTCCAGGTATTGGCCGACATCCAGGGGCCAAAGGACCATTTGGGAGGCACCTCAATTTTACCTGTTAAGCCCGTAAATAAAGAAGTCACTTCATAAGGCGTCTTAGCCATTATCAGAAATAGGGGTAAGGCCAGTGAGCTGCTGGGAAACCTATCTACCGAAATAAGGTGCGTTTCACCCTGCAGGTCAAATTGGGCAGGTTCAAAGATATCGAGCCAGAGACCATAACTTTTTGAAGATAAGACAAAAGGCATGGGTAAATAAGTTCTTTGCCCTTGCTCTTTGTACTCTTCATAAACACGGGTATCCCAGGTTTTACCCTTGAGATTGGGTCCGGTAAAGCGCTCCCCTAAGCCGTAGAGCCGTTCATTTTCATCCGTTTGAAATTCGCTTTCAAACCGAATAATGTCACCTTGAGACGTTTCAAGCCATTGTAAGCTGGCAGACCCTTGAAAGGCAGGAGCTTCGCCAGGTCGCCGTGCAGCCATAGCTAGCGTTTGCAAATTAAGCTCGAGTTCAAGTTCAGTTGTGCTAAGGGTGAGCGTATCGCCCTCTCTCCTGGTCTGAAGGGCTACTCCTTTTGTTTCCTCAAAGGCTTCATTAGAGAAAAAGAAACGGCAGATATCTGCTTGAGGAAAGCTCAGGCTTAAAAAGGCTGAGTTAGAACCAGATGAAAGGGCTAGCTCGAGCTTAACCCTATCGTTCCCAAGCTGCACATCTTTTACTGAGACAGCTTTCACCCAGTGTGCAACCTCGAGCTTAAAAGGCTCACTGGACGCTTCTTTACCCGCTGTTTCTGTATGAATGACGTAGGTATAAGAACCAGGTGCCAGGTTTCCAAGAAATGCCGTGAACGTTTCCCCGTATCCTTTGAGTGCCTCAAAACGCTTATTGATGTCGTTTGATTTAAGGTTAACCCAGGCTTTCTCAGCTACCGCAGTGAAACAAAGCTGTATTTCATCACCTTCGGCAGGGTCTCTGGGATAGCGCTCGGTTAAAAGCGGTTTATAAGGGTCATCAATTCCATAAGGCTGGTGGTTAATCACGGCATTTCTCGTTTCTTTAGGCTACTGGGCCATCAATTCTTCAACGCGTTTTTGGGCATCGGCAAGCGCTTGCTCAACTGTTTTGGTGCCAAGGCGAGCAGCTTCAAGCTCCTGATTGATAATGTCCTGAAGTTGGGGCTGGTTTTCGACAACCGGTGGAGTAATGGCGTATTGCAGGGATTCAAAGACAGCTTCACGGTTATCAGGTAGAGTTTGATCCAGGTAGGGTTGTAAAAGATTGGCTTGATCTAGGGATAGCGCTGGGAGTTCCCAGGAACTGGCAATTCTGGCTTCAACAGTTGCTGGATTAGAGGCTAAGAATTCTACCCACTTTAAAGCGGCCTCAGGGTTTGCAGTATTTTTGGCAATAACAGCTGCGTTAGAAAAGAAGTGGGTGGCTTTTTGCATGCCTGTAGGTTCAACCGCAATATCCCAGCTGAAGCTGGTATCTTTAAAGGCATCAAACATCCAGATACCCGTAACAATCATGCCAAGTTGACCATTTTTAAAGAGATCAGCGTCGCCAACGCCGCTCATTTCTGCGTCACTGGGCATAATTTTAGATACCTGGATTTTATCAACCAGATAGTGCAGCGCAGCCTGATTTTCAGGCGTGTCAATGGCAACGCTATCGCCAACCTCTAACCCGCCCCCAGCCGCTGCAGCCACTTTATAGAATTCCCAGAACTGTACGGGTTGGAAAATACCCCAAATGCGCTTACTTGCGTCAGTCAGTTTTTCACCTGCGGCAATGACATCATCCCAGGTCCAATCAGCATTTGGGTAGGCAACGCCAGCAGCATCAAACAGGTCTTTGTTATAGAAAAGTACCACGGTTGAAAAGGTAATAGGGAGGCCGTACTGGCTGCCTTCATAGTTAAAGGCGTCAAGCGCTGCCGGATAAAAGGTGTTTTTGGTTTCTTCACTAAGCAGATCAGCGACCGGTAACAGGGTATCTCTGGCGGCAAAGGTAACAAAGTTTTCGTAATTAATATCAAAGACGTCAGGGGGGTTACCTGCAGCAAAATCGGTTTGTAATTTGGTGAAATAAGAATCAAAGGGAGCTGTGGTGTAGTTGATTTTGATATCTGGATTCTCTGCCTCAAAGGTGGCAATGAGGGACTCGAGTTCATCAATATGATTTGCATCAGCTGTAAAAGAAAAGTAGTTGAGGGTGGTTTGCGCCCACGAACATGCCAACAGGCTAAAGACTGTGAGCAGTAAAAGTGCTTTTAAACCAACAAATTTCAGAGTATGCATCGTTTTCTCCTTAAGATTTCGAGGTAACCTAAAACCAATTGCATTAAAAAGATAATCTCTTGGCAGCTTATCTAACCTCCCGTCACAACAGCAGTTTCATGTAAATAACGACTTGCAGCCAGACCTGCAGCACCTCTTGCCCAGGCATCATCACCCCAAACCTCAATCTTGACCTCGAGGTCTTTGGCAAGATCACCAAAACTCTGCGCTTTCATAACGTCTAATGCTTTTGGCACCATGAACTCCTTGGCCCGCATCCCCTCACCACTTAAAATGATCAGACTTGGCGCAAAGATATTAACTAAGCTACTGAGTGCAAACCCCAGGCGTTCACCCGCTACCTCAAACATTTCTCTGATTTCAGGAATTTCCCTGGCTAAGTGAATAAGCTCATCTGGCGTTTTGATATCAGGATGAAGCTTTCTCGCGTCGCGAAGCAGCGCCTCGTCAGCCAGATATGCTTCGATACAGCCGCGTTTACCGCAACTGCAGAGTTCTCCTTCAGGAAAAAGCGTGACATGACCAAATTCGCCGGCCCCACCTTTGGGACCACGGTAAACCTGACCATTCATCACAATACCTAAGCCCACCCCACGACCCAGGGTAAGAACCAGAAAACTATCATGATTCTGACCTGAGCCAAACCAGGCTTCAGCGGCAGCTAAGGCATTAACATCATTGTCAACCAGTACGGGTAATCCTAACTGGGTTTCAAGAACCTGTTTTAAGGGAACATCTCGCCAGCCAAAAAGCGCTGAGTAGCGGTAATACTCACTACCAGGTTCAACAATGCCAGGTAAACCCAGACCCAGACCTACCACTTTTTCAAGAGGAATCTTATGGCTTTTTAAGAGTTGTTTGTAAGCGACGTCGATTTGTTGGGCAATTGCTTCCGGCTTTAGTTCTTTAACAGGCTCGGTTGACCAGGCGACCACACTGGCATTGAGATTGGTGAGTGCCGTGGTAATATACGAATTACTTACCTTTACCCCAATAACAAAAGCCTGATCATAGTTGATTTCAAGCAAAATAGGCTTGCGTCCTACAGAAGTTGAGCTGCCCGTATGCGCTTCAAAGACCAGACCTGCTTCAATAAATTCACTGGTAATAATGGTTAGGGCAGAAGGACTAAGCTCGAGCTCTGCGGCCAAATCTATGCGAGACACCTGGCCGTGCTGATGAATGGCACTGAGTACGGCCCGCCTGTTTAAAGTGCGAATAGCGTCACGCCCGCTTGAACTATGTGTAGCTCGAGACATCTTTCTCCTATTAATTTATTTATTAAAACAATTATTATCGTAAATTGATTGGATTGTCAATGTTGCGTTCTTAAGGGCAGGAACAAAACCGTTCTCTCAAAAGGTCAAAAGTACGTTGCACTAGCACCCTATTCAACTCCAGAAATGTAGTTCCTATCGAGTTTTCTTATGCAGATAGCTTTCCTGTACCAGGCTGCATCGACAAGCCCCTAGTTAACTGAGATCAAAGCCCTCCTTGAAGCTTCTAAAAAACAAAAACACTTTTATCTGAGCCACCTATACTCAGCGCTATGCCTATCGTTTCGCTCGAGCCAAAAACAAAGCAAAAGATTGAAGCAGAACTAAACGCCAGTATTCCTTTACCGGATGAAGAAGCCTTTGAAGGTTTTGCTGAAGGCCTCCGTTTAAGCCACCCTGACTTGCACCGCGAGCTTATTCTGGGTTTAAAAGTTGACAGCAAAATGCCTATCGAGCAAGAAGCCTTAAAGGCAAAACGTCGGCATAGGCTAAGAGCTGTTGTAAATAAATGGTTCTATAAAACCAGATGGCCTAGTGACCGCGTTCTCGATAAAAGACGCGTGCTGTTTACCGTTTTACTGCTGCTTATGGGAGCACTGCCAGGGTTTTACTGGCTTAGAACTTTAGGTACGGATACCTTGTCAAAGGCACCTGTGACCCCAGACGATACTATGCTAAGAACGAAACAGGACCAGAGCGATAACTTTTTTCCCAGTTATTCTTTGAACCAACCCCTTTTTTCGGAGAGCATGACCGAACCAGAAAACACTGAGCAACCCTCTGAAGTCGCACAGATAGCTATTCCCTTACCCCCTCCCAAACCTGCGCCTACCCCCTTACCCCAGACCTATACCCCTTTTCCTAAAGCAGTCTCACCACAGATTGTGAATGTTCCTGAACCTCCTAAGCCCCCAGCCATACCAGAAACAAATATTCCTGAGCCTGAAATAGATGCCATAAACGTGCCTAATTTGCCAAAAACCTTAGCGGTTAAGCAGGCGGAATCAGGGGCTCGAGCCTTGGAAGTATGGGCTTTACCCAAAGAAATACCTGCACAATCCCTGACCAGCACGCAAGATTTACCCAAGTCCGATTCGTTCCCGCTCCTTGCTTTTTCTGGTTCACAGGAAGATAGCTCATCACTAACGGTAAGCACGATAGAAAGATTCCAGCCAACAGACGATGCTTTGCGTGTGATGCAAAGTGAAGAATCAGTAAAAGAGCCTGGCACAGTTTTTACCTTAGAGCAAGAGGGGCAACCCCTTTCGGTTTTGACTGAACCTACAGACTCGAGTCCACTCACTGTGTTCAGTCAGCCCCAGGGTTTGGAGGCCCTTTCCATCACCATCCAAAGCAGCAATTCTCAAGGGTTAGAGGTAAACCAGACTAGCCAGTCAGCATCTTCGTCTGAAAAGCTAGACAGCGTAGCTTCCTTACTCACAGTAGGCACCAGGCTCTCTGCGGTTTTAAAAGCGGGCCTTGCCCTGAGCGAAGATATCAGTATGCCTGTGATTGCCGAGACCACAGGAAACTGGTGTGGTGAAACGACTTGTGCAAAGCTTACCTGGCTAGGTCAGGCAGAGCTCCAGAATAATGGGCGGGTAGACCTCAGTTTTTCAGAGCTGGTCATAGAAGATGAAGTACTGCCAATAACAGCAGTTGCTCTGGGTCAAGATGATGCCTTAGGACTGGCTATTTCAACGGAGATACTTGCTTCCGAAGTTGCTCAAACGGTGTTGCAGAGTGCTGCGGGTGGCGTGAGTGACTACCTGAACGCCCTTATCAATCAGCAAAAAATTACGCTTAAAGACAACGCCCTGATTCAAGAAGATCAGGTTCCAGGTATTGAAGCGTTTTTACTGAACCGCCTAGCGCAACTCATAGCTGCACCTTCACTTGAAAGCGAAGACACTCGAGTTGCCAGACTTGACAAAGAGACTGAATTTACCCTTCTGATACGTGACTAAACCTGTCTTTGAAAGCCTCATCTTAGATCTTCAGGTAGACAAAGCTTTAAGTGAAGGTCAAGTAAAGCGTCATTATGTTTTAGGCGAGCTAAGTCATTTGCCTGAACCCTTTTTTATGACCACATGCTATGTCGCCACGACCCACCACAGTCGAACATTTAGGGAAGTTCGCTTCATCGTTCTGGAAAAACGCTATACCCAAGCATCTGCCCACGTCTTACGTCACCTCGCTGCCGTTGCTGAAATGAGGCGCTGTCTTCAGGTGAAACGGGAAGACTGGTCTTTCGTGCCAGAAGCCAGCTTTTCCTTTGAAAAACCGGATGCCTTATGGCAGAGCCCTTTTGGTGAAATTGCCATTGAATTTGATGCGGGTTCTTATAGCAGTCAAAAAATAAAACACAAGATTGAAGCCTTTAAGCGCTACTCAGCTCAACGATGGGGAAGCTCGAGCCAGAAACGCGTGCTCAGGTTAAGTGGGCACTTGCAAGCCTCAGGGGTAGTCCATGAGCCCTTACTCTTAAATTGGACGTAGCCTGACCGAAATAAGTTTGTCAGTAAAGAGTTGATGTTTGGCAGGGCTGGTGTCTTTATTTTGTATCCTGCGTCATTTGAAAGGCTCTTCATCCCTCTAAAAAAACGATGTTTTATGCCAATCAGCTTGATACCTTGCAGCTATGACTCAAAATAATGCTGACAAGGAAACAAGTAAACCTAAAAACCGCTCAACAATCAAACGCCTTCTTACCACGCTGTTTTTAACATTTGTCGCAATTCTACCAAGTTTTGCTTTTGCGGCATTGACCAGTGTGACGACCTTTGTTTGTGGTGTAGGGGAATCGCTGTCAGGACCCTTAGGCTTAGCTATTGGGTTTGTGGTCTTAGCGGGGGGCGGCATTGCCTTGGCGGTTGGGGGTCGGCGGTCGCTTGGTTACATTGTTTGGGCAACGATTGGCATCATCGTTACCTTAAGTGCCGGTGCACTGGTTACTTCGCTTTTTGGTGAAGCTGCGTGCGGGGGTTAAATGTTAAGGCACCGTGTCTATCGGCTTAAAACAAAAGTCAGCCTGCTGGGCTTAGAGCTGGCAGACTGGTTTATGATTTTGCTTAGCTGGCTCCTGTTAAAACAAGGCTTGAATGCTTTGGTAGGAGAACGGCTGAGCTTACTCGCTGCGGCGATTGGAACGTTTTTAGTCTTTCGCTTGTGGCAAGGTCTTAAAGATAAGGTACCTGAAAAGTTCGTTTTGCACCTGATTAGCTGGTTTGCTGAAGCGGATAGTTATCGGCTGTACCCAGATTTTAAAACTGGCCCCTTGACAGTTACCTTTGGTCATCACCCAGCAGGAGAGTAGCGGTGGCTTTTCGGCTAAGGCGAGATGAAGCTTCGATGCTTGACCTTCTTGCATATTGGGAAATTAAGGATGGGGTTGTGGTGCTTGATTCAGGTGTTATGGAAACAGCCCTCGAGCTAAGTTTGCCCAGCACCCTGCTCAGTCCTGTCTCGAGTCTTGAAACTTTGCACACCGCCATAACAGGTTTGCTACGACACTGTGTTCCTCAAAAAGAGCGCTTGCGGTTGCTGATTGAAGTTTCGCCCATGCGCCGTGATCGTTTGGACCATTATCAGGCGCAGCTCATCAGCAAACATCCGTCAGCACAGGTGTTATCCCAGGGAAAAACTGCTTTTCTAGAAAGTGCCAGAAGACAGGGCAAGTTGGTCGAATACCGTGCTTTTCTCACCTGTACGCTGACCCCCTCTACCAAACGTAGACGAAAACAAGCTTTTAGCCCCGAGGAGTTTCAGCAGCGATATACTAGAGCGCTTGAGATACGTCAAAGTCTGATTCAAGCGCTGGATAAAGCAGGACTTCGGCCCATTCCCTTATTTGACCAGGCTCTGTTTGAACTGATCTGGCGCTACTTTAATCCAGCTACGGGTTTGCAGTGCCCTCCTCAGTATCAAGCCCAGACGTTTCACTATCCAAAGACAGTACTAAGCAAATTTCCTCAGTTAGCAGAGCCAAGCTTACGCAATCAGCTGGTGTCTTCTGATCTGGCCAGACGCTGGGATCATCTCTGGTTTTCAGGGCATTTTGCCCAGCTGGTTTCGATGAGTAACTTACCCGTTGCCTATACCCAGGCAGGGATGATTGGGCATTTGCTTAAGGTGCCACGCTTATTCTGGCTCATCATTGACTATGTTCATGACCCGCATGGACCAGCGCTTCGTTCGCTGATGACTCAGGCAAGGCGACTTTACTCGGCAACAGGCGATACGGGTGGCTTAACTGATTATGCCGACCCTAATGTTCGGGTTGGCTTTAAAGAAGTTGATGATGCCCTGTCGCATGTGAGTGAATCGGGAACCCATGTTTACCGCGTGGGGGTCTCTATGCTACTCCTTGAACCTGAACAGGACAGGCTTAAAAAAGGTTTGGATGAAGCCAGGGATGCCTTTATCCAGTTACCCGGTGTTCAGCCCATCGTTGAGACAGCAGGTTTGCTCACGCAATTTAAAGCGCTCGCGCCGTGTTCAGGCCTCTGTAATGAACGGATGTTTCTCACTTTGCAGGAGAATGCAGCTGACTTTTTCCCCCTAGATGCGCCCTGGCAAGGCTCGAGCCAACCCCTTAGTTTAGTCTGGAACCGCTGGGACAGCTTAAGCGCGCTTGACCCTTTTGATCCTAAAAGTAGCAACTGGAATGGCATGGTAATTGGTGGTTCTGGTTCAGGCAAAACCTTTCTGATGCAAACCCTCTTGGGTGATCTGTTAAGGCAAGATGTTGAGGTCATGATTGTTGATAGAGGGTATGGCTATCAACATCTGGTTGAGTTATTTGACGGTGAACTCATCCCGATAGAACCAGGGGGCAAGGTAAGTATTAATCCTTTTGATTTACCTGAGGGTGAATTAAAGCCTGATGATCAGAAAAAGGGCTTTTTGATGGCACTCCTTAGTGCCATGCTGCCATCAGAGACGCCTTTCAATAAGTCTCTGGAAAACGCACTTTTAAGCAGTGCCATTCATCAGCTTTATGATGGGGCGAACGGCAACCTCATCACTTTATCTGATCTGGCCAGGCTTTTGACTTCGTTAAACCAGATAGGGGAACGTCAAGCTACCAAAACAGAGCAGGAGCTAGCAAAGTCGCTAGCACTAAGGCTCGAGCCCTGGACAGGGGAGTCAGCCTTTGCTTCTTTTATCGACCGACCTACTACGATTAAAACGGAGGCTTCAGTTATTTACTTTGAAACCTCAGGGCTCGAGCGTCATGCTGAACTAAGGTCAGTGGCGTTACTCTTATTAACCGAGCTTATCTGGCAGCGCATCTCTAAGGACTTAAGTCGTAAGAAAATCGTGGTGCTTGATGAAGTCTGGTCGCTTTTAAAACATCCGCAAGCAGCTTCTTTTATTGTGGAACTTTATCGGCGTTTCCGGCGCTATAACGCTGCGGTTTATGCGGTAACGCAGTCCTTACAGGATTTTCAAACCGAAGAAGCCAGAGGTATCTTGCAAAATACGACTTATCACTACTTGCTGAGACTGGCAACTGAAGATGAACTCATTCAAAACTTGCTTAAACTCTCTGACCGGGCGATGGACATCTTTAGAAACCTGTCCAGTAAGAAAGGCTCCTATAGCGAAGCCATGACCTGGATTCGGCAGGAAGATGGCTTGCAGGGTGGTGTTCTTGTACTTAGGCCCTCGCCCATCGAGTACTGGGCCTACACTACCCATGCTGAAGATATGGTACTGCGGGAAGCTGTCATCAAAAAACATGGTGAATTACTCCCCGCGCTAGAAGAACTGGCCCAGGCCTTTCCTGAAGGGGTAAGAGGAGCAACATATGACAGGTAAGTACAACGTCAAGGGAACGGGGTGGGTGGGCAGATTGAGGTTTTGCAGTAAGACGTTCTTGCTAGCTTTGCTGGTTTTGTTAGCTACTTTCATAGCTCAGGTTAAAGCTCAAGATCTTCTTGATCTCTTTGAAGTCGGCTGCACCGAATTAGGCTTTTTAGAAGGCTATGAATGGATCTGTAAAGCAGGTGATTTGGCTCATACCGTGAATGATCTGTTACAGAGTTTCCATGAAGACTTTGTGGGCTTTGGGCAAGAGCTTTTTGACGACTGGATGCAAGACGCCCTAGCCAGTATTGCCGAGCAGGCAAATCTTGCAGACCTCACTGCCTTATTTGATGATTTAGATACTGCGCTTACGGAAGGTCCCATTGCCTTTAGAGAGGCCATTCGTAATGCGGTTGCAGGCTTAAGATTGTCTAACTACGCCAATAGAGAAGATGCGGCTGACCTGATTAATCAGCTTGAGGCAGGTGACGTGCGTGATTACCGGGTGCTTTATGATATTGCAGCACAACTAAATCCAACGATAGTTGCCGCCGAAGGCATGATGAATGCCAGGCAGGATCAACTTTTAGAAAGTCGGGCTGAAGCCGCTGCTGTTCATGACCTAAATACCCAGCTTGCTGAAGAGGTGGCAACCTCTACCCGTATGCAAGACGCTGTTGCGCAAGTACTCGAGCCTTCCTTTGGCGGACTCGGTGGGGGAGACGCTGCGCAACTTGATGATGCTGCCAGGACAGCTGTGTCAAGCCGAGCCGCTATTCAAGTTATGACTGAAGGTTTAGCTGACCTGATGCGCCAGCAGGCTACCTTTTCTGGGTATATCAGTGACAACTTGCGGGTTTTAACTCAGCAGCAAGTCATGACCACCTGGGAATTGCAACTTGCTATCAATGCCCTAACTGAGCAAATGAATAAAGCAATAAGTGAAGAAAAAGCTGCTATCGAAGCGCAGCTTGCCAGAGACTATGACGCTGGGGTTGAGCTAGCAGAATCCCTCAGTAATGTGGCACAGGAAACGGCTACATCCCTAAGTCCTGAGTTTGAGGAACTCGAGTTTGAGAGTCTGGGCTGGTAACCATGCTATCTATAAACCGCGTTGTTAAAGGCGTCATTCTTAGTTTCCTTGCCCTCACATCTTCTCATGCCTTTGCTGCCCCCTGGTTTTTGCCTGATCCCATTACCTGGTACAAAAGAACCAATGATGTCATTACCCAAAATGGCCTCCATACCCAGGTTGAAACCCTAGCCTTTGCTCTGGTCTTTAGCCTTTTTGCTTACAGCGCCTTACGCGCAGCCTACTATGCGAGAAGCACAGAGTTTGGTCTGCTATTTGGAAGACTTCTCCTGGCAGCTGCTTTACTTTTATCTTTAACTCCTATTCGCAGTACCCTGCACGGCACCTGGGTAGCTGCCTTTAGGTGGAGTAGCAGTATGTTTAGTGAGGTAGAAACTGAGTTAATTGAGTCCGCAGATAATGTTGCTTTACTACTCGCCCCCTTTTTTGCGGCAGGTGCCGTGGTTAAACTTACCGGTCAGCAGCTTGCCAGCAAGAGTAGCCAGGCGATAACCACCTTGATAGGAACGGGTAGTTCCAGCTTGGCGGCTCGAGCCAGTGGCTACATGAGTGGCGTTCTGCTCCTCTTCTTTCCCTTATTTGGCATGTACGCTGCCTTAGTTTATGCGTCTGGCTTTACGGTCTTGCTCAGCATGTTGTTTTTACCTTTAGCTGCTGCGCTTACCCTCTTACCCAATGGAGCATCCTGGATGAGTCGCTGGCTGGGTATGTACTTAGCTGCCTTATTCACCGTTATCTTTCTGCCTATCCTCTTTGGCATTGCTGTTGATCTAGGGATGGTGCAACCCTTAGTACGTATGAGTACCCATATGCAAGAAGCCTTAAGTCAATTTAGTGACGCAGCCGAAGCACTCGCTTTACCTTCTGGTGCCGAAGCCTGGCGCATTGCCCAGTGGCAAGATTGGTTGCAAGGCATTCCTGATTCGATGCTTAGTGCACTGGGAGGGATCGTTAGAATCTTTCTGGGCTGGTTATTAAGCTTAGTGGCACTCATTGTAGGTATGCTCGTAGGGGTTTACTTGCTGATGAATCTACCGGGCTTTGTGGGTGGCTTTATTGGAGGGATTGGGGCAAGTGCAGCAACTGCTTTTGGACTTTCCAGAGTTTCAGGGGGAAGTCGTGCTTACCCACCCCAAAGCCGAGCAAGTAAAGCAACAACGCCTTCAAGCTCGAGCCCGCCACCATCACCAAAGGCAGGAGGCTCGCGGTCTTCTTAGGAATTTTGCGATTGAACTCTGGTCCTATAGCTTGTAGGATGGCCAGGGGTTTACAGAAATTTTGAGGAATGAAGCAGAGGCTTTAAGGGTTTAGTTTCCGATTGGTACATCAGGGTCTCGTCGCTTCTTCTAATAGAAAAACCATTTCATCAAAAGCTCGAGCTTTTGCTAGCTCTAAGGGGCTGATCCCTCTTGAATCTGCAAGATGAGGATTGGCACCGGCATCAAGCAAGGCCTTGACCACTGCTGTGTGCCGCTGCCCACCATCGCCAAGCACAATAGCCTCAATAAGCGCTGTCCAGCCAAGGTTATTGACATGGTCGAGGGGTGCTTTTGCCTGAATGAGGCGTTCAATGGTTTCGATATTGCCTAAGTGAGCAGCGGCAATAAGGGCGGTTCCATCATAGGGGCTGGTGATATTACCTGGATTTGCACCACCTGCCAGGGCAAGGTCAATCATTGCTATATCATTGTTGACAGCTGCAATGGTCAGGATGTCATAGCTTTGATTATCCATGGCATTAGCATCAGCGCCAGCTGCCAGGAGCGTTTTAGCCACATCATGTTGACCTAGATGGGCTGCTAGCAGAAGGGCAGTACGCCCGCTCGAGTCACGCTGCTCGAGCTCTGCAGTTTTGGCAAACGTTTCAATTTGGGCTGTATCTCCCTGAACGACCGCTGCAAATAAACCCTGATAGGCTTTCAGCTCTGACTGGCTGGGTGGGATTTGGGCCAAGCCCAAAGCAGTCATTAAACAACCTAAAACCCATCCTTTAACGATCATGGATTTTCCTCCAGTAAGCGAATGATTTCAGTGTAACCTCGGGTTTGGGCGTGCTCGAGCGCTGTCACTCCATCTTTATCGGCAATCTGGGCGTCAGCACCAGCGTCTAAGAGCAGTCTGACGATTTCAGTGTGGCTCGCGCCGCCATCTCCTAAGATAACCGCTTCTAAGAGGGCAGTCCAGCCCAGCTTATTGATGTGATTGACATTGATCTCGGTTTTTAAAAGTTCTCTCACATAATCGACATGACCCCTATCGGCGGCTGGAATTAAGGCTGTTCCCCCAAAGCGATTGGTCAGACTGAGATCGGGTTTGGCGCGCAAAACTTCCTTCAAGATGGCCACATTGCCCGTTTCGCCTGTCAGCAATAGGGCATTGTTAAACTGCTTATCTTGCAGATTGGGGTCAGCGCCTGCGTTTATGAGTAACTTGCTGACCTCCAGATGATTGCCAGCAACAGCAGCGGTTAACGCGGTGCGCCCCTGACTATCGGTGGCGTTAAGATTGATGGTTTGCTCAAGTAAGGCTTGCACAAGCGCAACGTTTCCTTTTCCGGCGGCAGTTATAAGGTCTTGCTCGAGGCTAGGCATGGTTTGAGCATACAGCACTTGGGTTATGAGTAAAAACAGTATGAAAAGATAGTTCATAAGAGTCCAGGAGGCTGCAGATAGAGAAACAGCCTCCTCTGAGTTCTGGGGCTCAATTGCCCAGAACAGCGTCTAGACCTGCCTGGGCACAGGCAGCGTCTAAGTTGCCACCGGGAGCACCGCCCACGCCAATGCCCCCAATGACATCGCCTGCTAACATAATGGGTAAGCCCCCTGCTAGGATAAGAATGCGTTCATCCATGGATTTGAGTTCATCAAGTTGGGCATTGTCTGCGGTGTTGGCGGCAATATCTGCGGTAGCGCTGCGCATGCTGGCTGAAGTAAAAGCCTTGCCAAAACTGCTGGCTCGAGTATGAGGGCCAGCCCCATCGCTTTTAAGCAGCACTTTTTCATTTCCTGAGGCGTCAACCACGGTGACTGAAACGCGGTAACCTTCAGCCTCGCAACTGGCCAGGGCAACTTGAGCTGCTTCAAGAGCCATATCTAAAGAAATAGTTGCTTGCATGACAGGTAAACTTGTTTGGGCAAACCCAAGACCTACTGAGCAAAAAAGTAGCGTCATTAATTTCCTATGAATCATCTGAAACCTCCAAGGGTAGTTTGGCATTATTTGTATCTGCAGATGGCTTAGTTTAGCTTTGCTGCATGACCTTAACCAGTGTCAGGTATCAGCTCTTAAGCTGACAGGTGACAGGTGACAGGTGGCACTTTCTCCTAAAGCTGAAAATGGGGTATGACTAGATAAATGGTAGTTGCTAAGCTCGAGCGCGCAAATTCGCGGCCAATCACCTATGAACGTGGCTTGATACCTGCATTCAAAGCAGTGATTAGCTACTGGATGCTTTATTGGTTACTGATTTCGCCTGTAGTTTTGATCTTTACTGGAAATCCGGGTGTGCTTGCACGCTGGCAATATGCCAGTCTGATTGGCATTCAGGCAATAGCTTTGGGTCTGCTTTTTTGGCGGGCAGGTAAGTATTACTTAAAACAAGTTTACCTTCCCCTTATTCTGACGATAACAAGTTTAAGCTTTGTGGTTGAAAAAGTGTGGTTTCCATGTCTGGGTACACTTCCAGGTGCCAGTCGAGGAGAACTGTTACATGCCTTTGCAGTGCGTCAAGATTTTGCGCTGTTACTATTAAT
>JAGQHN010000118.1 GCA_020431825.1 Trueperaceae bacterium
GATTTTGCTATGTCAATTCCTAATACCGCTAGTTGCATCAGAAGACTCCTTAAAGTTCTAGCAGTTCCCGTGAGACCCAACCTTGTTAGCACTGACTCGAAGTCTTTGATCCTACCCTGTCTTTAGAAAACTGCTTTTTAAACACTCAGTCTATTGATTCAATCTGAATTACGGCCTCCAACGGCTTATACATTTAGGGAAATCTTAGACTCAGTACCTTCACTTTACTTAAGGTACATTTACTTTGCCAGTTCTTAAAAATTTACCCTATATCCCCTTTTGCACAAGATACATCTTGTTCAATGTACCATCGGTTCAAGTCTGTTTGAGAAGAACCCGACTAAGAGATGTTTCTTTCATAAGGGATATTATCGGAATTCGTATACTTGCCCAAATGCTTAGGTTAACACTTTAAAACTGCTTCACTGGTTCTTAAAAATTGATTGTTGGTCCTAAAAATAGTGCATATAAGGCACAACTGACAAAGGCAATCGAAACCCATGTCCAAGATCGCTGAAAGCTTATACCTTGTTGGCTCGAGTCCCGCTTTATATCAATCAATTGCCCCATCCATAAAAAGCCAGATGTTCCTCCGACAGAGGCAGCTACCGAAGAGGCAAGTACGATAAAAAAGCCATGAGGATTTAGTAAGCCAATGAGAATATAAACTACGGCTCCTGTTAAATAGGAAATTAGCAGCAATTTGCGTGTATAGGTAATACGTGCTCGTCCTTCACCTGGCACGTAGCTATCAATTTTTCTTATCGCCCAGAGAATAATAAAAAAGTAACTGAGTGCTCCTGCAAGGGTCAGCAAGATTTGCCATAGCCAAGCTGGCGTTATTTGATAAAAAACACCATCTTGGGTCAAACCAAAGTCACCAATACCTGATATGCCAGAAAAAAGCATATAGCCTGTTGCTGTCATTACAGATATTGTTCCCAGTAACCAGACAAAATAAAACTGGATAGATCTTTTTATGGAGATGTGCTTAAGGGCATAAAAGGCTAGTAAACCTGTGATTAGACTAATGAAGGGTCCAGCGAGAGCAACAAGTCGGATGGCGGTACTGCCAAGATTCGTGTAGTCACAGTCAACATAAAAGGCCCCAATTTCTATAGCTTGACCTCCAAGCAGTAGGCAAGCAGTTGTATGACCTAAATGTTCGTGTATGGCAACAGCACAGATATATGCAAGTGCTGAGATTGCCACAAGCGTCAAAAAATCTGGCAACTTTGGCACAATCGGTACTTTTTGTGTCATAAATTGATTTTTACTCCTCGAGCTACAGTCTTGTTAAAGTAGGGCAGACTGGTGGCCCATCGTACTATAGAATAAGGCAAAGTAAAATGCGTCGAATGATATCAAATGTACGTATTTTTAACGAATTCTGTCCCTTAAAGTATGCAAGAATAGCTATTAATGCACTTCCAACTCGATTCTTTGGCAGCAACAAAAGCATTGGCACAGTACTTGATAGAACAGACTCGAGTCGGTGATCTGATTATTTTGAGTGGGCCACTTGGAGCAGGAAAGACAACGCTGACCCAGGCCATCGCCGAGCTGCTAGGAAGTTCAGCCAGTGTGACAAGTCCAACCTATACCCTGATTCATGAGTACCCCAGTCAGGGTGGTCTTATTGTTCATATTGATGCTTATCGCTTAGGCATTGCAGAAAAGCTGTTTGACCTGGGGCTCGAGGATTATCTTGACCGGGCGCGGCTGGTGCTGGTTGAGTGGGGAGAAGCCCTGGAACCCCTGTTCCCGGAAGCGATAGTTGTTCGTTTGAAACTGGAAGAAGATAGACGAGAAGCAGAAGTGATTCAAACTTAGGGCTATCTGTTTGGTCAGTGCCTGTTTTCGAACTAAAGCCTGTGTCATCATAGGGCGATGTATTTAGGCATTGACACGGCGACAGCTTATCTCTGTTTGGGTCTGTGGTCGGAAACGTTTGAGGCCAGGCTCGAGCTTGAGATGGGTCGCGACCATAGCAAGCGCATTATTGTAGAACTCGAACAGTTCTTGAGGGCTCAGGGAGTGGGGAAAGAAGACTTAAAGGGGATAGGGGTAGGGTTAGGACCTGGGTCTTATACAGGGCTTCGTATAGGGGTTGCTGTGGCAAAAGGTCTGGCTCGAGGGCTATCGGTGCCGCTAAAAGGTAAACCCAGTCTCGAGGCACTGGCGTTTAGACATCTGGCTGAAGGTGAGACAGCACTTGTTACGCTAGATGCGCGGCGAGAACAGGTTTATTTTGCGCTTTATCAAAAAACTGAAGGGCGGATTTTGGAACTCGAGCCCATCGCTAAAAGTCCTAAAGCAGAGCTGCTCTTACGTTATCCGGATAAAAAGCTTTACGAAGCTACCCTTCCAGATGCAGTCTATCTTGCTAAAGAGGCTAATAATGGGTCTCAATTACTCGAGCCGATTTATCTCTAAAGCCCCCTAAAGCCTTACTTTCGGTAATATGCAAGACTTCGTTCGGGACTTGTTTGGCTAACAGATAGGCCAGTGGTTTAGGGTAGATGCTGTGGCAGGTTAGTTCTTTCACAGGCATCCAGACAGCTTCATAAGAGCCAAACGATTTGGGCTTGGAGGCAGCTTTTTTGGTTTTGCCAAATTCACCGCCAATTTTTTGTACCAGATAGTAAATTTGTAGCCAGTGACCACCGCGCTTACTGATTTCAACAACGGCTAGCATGCGGCTGATTTCTACATTTACGCCCAGTTCTTCTTTGGCTTTCCGTATGGTAGCCTGCCGGGTATTTTCATGGTCGGCAACACTGCCGCCGGGCAAAACATAAAAGGTACTAAAACCCTGAACCCGTTTTATGAGTGCGATGGAGTCGTTTTCGATTAAGATGATGCCAGCTCGTACTCTCACAAATTCATTATGCGCGGTACTCTCCCCAGCTGTCTCGTAAAACGCCACAAATCTCACCCAGGGTTGCTTTTTGTCTGAAAGCCTCGAGGACAATGGGAAAGATAGTTTCGTTTGCTTGACTTGCCTGTGCCAGCTGGCTTAGGGCTGCTCGAGTGCTCGAGTCATCTCTGGCTACCTTAAATGCCTTAATTTGCGCCTCGCGTTCTGCTTGCACCGCCGGATCAATTTCCTGAATGGGAATAGGAGCTTGCTCATCCAGAGCAAACTTATTTAAACCGACAATAATGCGCTTTTGTTTTTCTACCTCTTGCTGAAAGCGGTAAGCAGCTTCTTCTATTTCATTTTGAATGAACTCAGCCTCGATGGCCTTAACGCTGCCTCCCAGATCTTCAACCTGTTGCATGAGCGTTTTTGCTTCGGCCTCAAGATGATCAGTTAAATGCTCAACATAATAACTACCCGCCAGAGGGTCAATGGCTTCACTTACGCCCGATTCGTAGCCCAAGACCTGCTGGGTACGCAGGGCAATACGAGCTGAGTTTTCGGTTGGCAGGCCAAGGGCCTCGTCCATCGCATTGGTATGCAGGGACTGCGTGCCTCCCAGTACGGCAGCCAGTGCCTGGTAAGCTGTCCGAATAATATTATTTTCGGGTTGCTGTGCGGTTAGGGTACTGCCGCCCGTTTGGGTATGGAAGCGCAGCATTTGACTCTTTTTGTCTTTTGCGCCAAATTCATCCCGCATTATGTGTGCCCACATGCGCCGGGCAGCTCTAAATTTGGCAACTTCTTCTAAAATGTTGTTATGGCAGGCAAAAAAGAAACTGAGGCGCGGGGCAAAGTCATCTATAGCTAGACCTTTGGACAGAGCTGCTCTGACATAGGCCTTGGCATTGGAGAGGGTAAAGGCAATTTCCTGTGCTGCTGTTGAACCCGCCTCGCGGATGTGATAGCCAGAAATGGAAATGGTGTTCCAGTTAGGGACGTGCTTGGCGCAGTACTCAAAGGTATCAGTAATCAGCCGCATTGAAGCCTCAGGAGGATAAATATAAGTGCCTCTGGCAATATATTCCTTTAAGATGTCGTTCTGTACAGTGCCACCGAGTTTTTCAGCACTGACATCTTGTTCTTCGGCAACCAGAATGTAAAGTGCTAATAGCATCATGGCAGGTGCGTTAATCGTCATTGAGGTGGTGACTTTATCGAGCGGAATCTTATTAAAGAGGGTACGCATATCGTCAAGCGTGGCAATAGATACGCCAACTTTGCCAACTTCGCCTTTTGCCAGTGGGTGGTCAGGGTCAAGCCCAAGCTGCGTGGGCAAATCAAAGGCAACCGAGAGACCTGTTTGACCTTGCTCGAGCAAATATTTGTAGCGTGCATTGGAAGCTTCCGCTGAACCAAAACCAGCATACTGCCGCATGGTCCAGAGCCTCGAGGTGTACATTTGCGGGTAAACGCCTCTGGTAAAGGGAAATTCACCTGGGTTTGCCAGTCGAGCAGCCAAGCCCTCTGGGGCAGAATCGTAGATTGCTTTCATGAGAAAAGTATACGCTGAGCTCTTGTCCGGTAAAATCATGTGTACCAGACGTATAGCAATTCAACAGTAAAAGGCTACAGCCTCAAAAGGAAAAAGATTGTCTAGCGCGGTCTTTTTCAAACCAGCTGCGTAACCGGCCAGATGTTACCTGCTATAGTGCTTGGTCTACCAGAGGTCTAGAAAAACAAAATTTCTGCCTCTGGACTTCTGCTTTTTTGCCAGCTGCTCACCAGGGCATCTGCCAGCCGCAGGGTACCGGGTTCGGTGCTGAGCAGAGGCTTCAAAGCTTCGTGCTTAGCGGCCCAGGGTATCTTTTTCTCGGCAACGTTGCCAAAACCGCGGAGCAGATTAAGGTGATAGGGCTCGAGTTCAGCTACCAGACTGCGCCTCAGACTTTTGACGGCCCCTTCCAGATCTCCCTGGGCTAAAAGGGCTTTTTGCTCGAGTCCTAAAATCCAGGCGTGCAGAGCCAAGTCACCTTTTTCCATGCGACTTGTCGTTTTTGCCAGAGCTTTACTTGCTTCGTGGCTAAAGCTAATTACTTCTTGATAATTTCCGGCATGATAGTGAGCAAAGGCCAGGTGAGTCAGCGTTTCCGCACTTTGATACGGGAATCTGGCTAAGGTGTTGGCCTTTTCTGCAAAACTCAGGGCTTTTTTGGGGTTGCTACTTAGCCAGCTTGCCAGCATGACACCCTGACGATAGAGCTCGAGGTAGTGCGTCTTCTGGTCGGTGCGCTTTTCAATCTGGGCAATAATGCCGGTCACCAGTTCCTGGGCGTGGTTGGCATCTTCCGGACTGATTACGGTATTCACGGAGCGCTCGAGTGGACGCATGAAAGGCTGCTGGGTAGCGCGGCAGCCGTAAGCCAGCGCCAGGCGCAAGCTGCTGCGTAAGAGGCGGTAACTGGCATCAACCTTGTTTTCTTTTTGATAGCGTTCAAAAACCTGTTGATTATCTCTAAGGGTAAAAATGGCTTTATCAAAACTGCCTTTGGCAAGTAAAAAGAGGGCGTACTCATCTTTGAGCTTGGCAAGCCAGAAATCGCGCTCTAAGCCTTTAATGCTGGCATCTTCCCGCTGTAAGACAGTGAGCGCCGCCTGAAAATCATCCTGAGCATCATTAAACTTACCCTGTTTGCGGTGCAAAGTGCCGCGCCGCGCCAGATAGCGGGTTTGCTCCTGAATGAGTGCTTCGCTGCGGTAGGAACGTGACACTGCCTGGTCAAGTGCCTTCAGGGCACCATCAAAGCGGCCCAGCTTCATCTGAATATCACCAATTTGAAAGGTCAGACGCGCTTCTATAAGGTCATCACTCGAGTGTCCAGCCAGAAATTCTTCCAGGGCTTCCTCGAGTTGCCCCTGATCTTTGGCAATAAGCCCTGCCCAGACAGCTGCTTTGGCATGAATGAGTCGTCCGGCGGTATCTTTATTAGAAATGGTTCTCAGCAGGGGTTTTGCGCCTTTTTTGACCAGTTCAGCAGCGGCCTGCAAATTGCTGCGCCAGCGCTCAATGCTCGCCTCGACCAGCTTGTATTCAGCTTCTAAGATAGGGTCTGTTGAGTTTGGCCAGCTCTGGAGTAGCGCAGTAGCTAGTTCAATCTGACCTTTGAGAACAGCGCCCTCGGCACGTTTGAGCAGAGTCCACGAACGAATGTCAGGATCGCTCGAGTGCGATAAGACTTCAAATGCCTTTACGGCATCCGGGTGATTAAAGCTGCCGAGGCGCACAAAGTGAGAGGCGACCTGCCGAGCAATCGCTTCAAAAACCGCACCTTCCTTGAGTTCCTCTAAGGCAACCTGCCATAGGCGCCGCAGCAGGCTTTGCGGCATACTCCACTGTCTTAACCAGGTTTCTAAGGTGAGCCAGTCTCTGGCTTCAAAGAGGTGGTAAAGGTAGCGAGCTGCTTCATTGCTACTAGGTTGCTGTTTGGCTGCTTGTTCGTAGTAGGTTGCCGCTTTGAGATTTAGCTCGCGGTAAAGCTCTGGTTCTTCCTGCTCAAACTCCTGGCGTAGTTGCCGGGCAAGTTGCCGCGAAAAACAGCGGTAAACCTCTTCTTGTCCAGGAATAGGGTCAAGAAAGGCTTGCTCGAGGTTATTGAGATAGCTGAGTTCTTGCCCACGAACGGCTTGCAAGGCTTCTTTGGCAAAAGAGGGATATTCCGGCAGAGACATAACTGCCAGCGCCGCCAAAAAATTGCGCAGACGGTGGTCGCCCGCATTTTTATAAAGCTGGCTGAGTTGCTTTACATGTTCCTCATTTTCACTCAGCGTTTCGCCCGGTGAAGCTTCGCGAATTTCGGCAAGTAAAGTCAGAGTGCGCAACTCTTCATAGGAGCGTCCGGCACGTTGCACAATCGATTCCTGTTGATGGGCACTCAGTTTGGGCAGGCGCAATTTGACAAAGCGCCGCGCCTCAATGGTAGTGGGGGGGTTCAGTTTGACCGGTTCCTCAAAGGCTGACATGTGGGTATGCGCTCTGGCTGGCAGGCTAACCAGGCTGACCAGTAAACCTACCTGAGACATTTTGCTAAGTGGTTCAATAAGGCTTAACCAGAGCCACTCGGCAGCATTTACCCTGGGTACATCAGGTTGATTGAGTCTGAGGGCAGAGTTAGCCAGGTGGGTCAGGTCAGTGAGGCTCTGGGAGAGCTGAATCATAATGACGATGGGTTCTGTATAGCTACGAATAGCGTCAATAATGAGTCTGGCAACATCAGCCTGGGCATCAGCTTGAACGGCGTATGCACCTGAGGTACCCAGCTTAACCAGTTTGGCTTCAAAGCTGTCTTCGGTTATGCCCAGGGCAAACGCCATTTTGCTTAGCGAAGCTACCAGATCATCGCTGCTAAACTCAAAGCGCATCACAGACTTTGTGACCTTTGGAGGAAGCTCGAGCGCCTGCTGGATATAGTCCAGGAGTAGTGTCTTGCCAGAGCCAGGGCGGCCCGTTACAAGAAGCTTGGGAAATTTGCCAGAACGCACACTACTGACAAAACTGCTATAAGCGCGGCGTTTTTCACGGCCTAAGAGCTGGGCAATCTCCTGTTCGGTATTCAGATTAGAGGAAAAAAGTACCTCGAGTTCGGGTACCTGCAATGGGACATCGCTGTAGCGCTGCCAAAGTTCTTTTAAAGTTTCGTAAAGGGCACGTTTATCCGCAATTTTGCCTTTATCGCGGTAGATGATATTTCTTACCACATTGGGGTTGGCCCCTTTGAGCATCATTTGCTTGCGCAACCAGTTGATGCTTCCTAAAACACCATCGGTATCGCGTTTGTTACCGATGATTTGACGAACCTCTTCAAATACCTTACGCCAGGGACTTTGCGTTGCCATTGCCATAACTGCTGTCTATTGTATCCAGAAAAAGTATACAAGTACACAGATTCTTGCACTTAAGGGTTTAATAGAGTTTTGGCTAGCCAGAACTCTGACTGCGTCGTAAAAAATAAATTCCCTCGAATGAACTTCTATTTTTCCCTCCAGGACTTGAAATTTTAGGCAAAATACCTTATAATTTAAGGTATGAATATTAGTGTTTTAGACCGTGACCATTACGTAGACCAACTGCAAACCATCCACGCACTTAGAGATGCCCTCGAGTTAAGTCCACAAGATTATCGGCAGCTTTTAGAGCGCTTGACAGGCTCGAGTAGCGCTCGCTATATGACACCAGGACAGCGTGATCATGTCATCACTTTTTTGAAGGTACATAAAGCCTTAGATGACGCTATTGCACTGGCAGAAGAGGCCAGAAGTGTCTTGAACGAGAGCTACATTCAAAGTTCTGAAGGCCATATGCCCAAAACGATTTTGTTAGACGGCAAAGTTGAAGCAACCATGAGTGCCAGTCTTGAAGATGTTATTGCCACCATGCGCACCCTGCACGGGCATGAGGTGAAACTAACAGGCATTGAAGAGAAGCGCTCTGGCTCTGGGACCAGGCTCGAGCTTTCGTTTGAGCGTCCTGCTGTTTTTCTGCTTGCAAGTTAGGTGACTGCCCACAAATTGGGCGGCGCTATAAGTCTTAAAGAAAAAGAAACCGCGCACCTTGTAAGTGCGCGGATTTTTATTCGGAAGGTGTTTTAACTAAGAGCGTTTAACAGATTAGATTTACTTGAACTTAACAACACCAGCTGGAGTCTGGATTTTTAGACCCATACTTGTGCCCTCAGGCAGATTGAGGTCAGCAAATTCTAACCAGGCCAGCATAAGCGCTGAGTTAGGGTTAAGGTCTTCATTGCCAGGGCTGGCAATGCGTAAAAAGGTTTGAGCTTCTTCGGTTGAAAGGCTCAGCAGAACAGAGCCACTTTGATTTACCGCCAACTTGTAAACACATTTGCCTGAAATACAGTTGCTCTTATCTTTGACAAAAACAAGATTCGCCTTGGCGCTATGTTTGAACATAGCCATTTTACTGGCAGCCGGAGCTTTTGCCTTGGCATCGCTGTAGCTTTTCAGAATGGCATTTTGCCGCTCTTCAGAAAGCAGTCCCCAGCTCGAGCGCTCATTTGGCCCAACAAATCCGTCCCAGAAACCAGCATAAGCACCGGAAAAACTGGCCTTAATAGTGTCAGGATAGCTGTCACTTTCGCCTCTGATAATCAGTTCCTCAAAGAAAATTTCTTGGTCAACGGACTTAGGTTTAAAGGCAGCTGATGTCGTCAAATCTTTGACTGAGTTATAGGCAAAAAAGGGTAAGTACATGGCACTGGCCTGAGCTTGAAGTTCCGAGGATTTCAAAAAGACTTCAGGGACGTCTTTCATAAAAATTTCAGGAACAGCGGGTTCAACAGTAGTAACTTCAGTAAAAATCTCGGTATTGTCAATGCCTAATAGATTGTCAACTTGCTGATCAGGAATGGCTTGTTGAATAACACTACAGGCAGAGAAGACGAGGGCAAGAGAAACAAGGATAGCGGATAAAAAAAGTTTACGGAACATGAAGATTCTCCTTTTAGAAAATGCAAAAAAGATGTTTGGAGAATCAGACGACGATATAAAATCGAATGCCTAATTCAAATTGGATATCTACCCGGCAGGAGGTTTGGCTGACTTTCTAGACTATAGGTCAGTCGGTTAATGACGTGCTAATGACTAAGATTCGAAGGGCAGTGTATACACTGCCCCAGAAGTTAAAAACCGCTAATATCATTTACATCAGCAATGAGCTGAAAGTCTAACCCTTTGAGTTTGGCACTAAGCGTGCCAACACCGCCCTCTTCCCCCACTGAGGTGTAAGCGATGCCAAGGAAAAAGTTGCCGGACTTGAGTGTCTGAAAAAGACCAGGGTTTTCTTCTTCACTCATAACAATGGTTAGGTGAGTGTCCTGGGCCTCCCCTGGAATGAGGTGGGCCTGAACTTCAAAAGGCTTCTCGGCGTCAAAGGCGGGAGCAACACCATTCAGATAAAGCCCCATCGTGACGTCCATAGGTGCGTCTTCTTCTGAGAGGGAAAGTTCGGTGACAACATCGAGGCTGAAGCGGGCCAGACCAGAAAGGGTGTCTTTTGAAAGCCCCATATCTTCGGCACTGAAGCCAGTATCGTCAGGAATTTTTAGCTCGAGGTTACTGTCGATAGTTGAGGAACCCTGGCCTTCGCCTTCAGGAATGAAGGGCATGGCGTCAATATCGGTAATTAGGCGAGTACTGGGGCCGCAGGCACTTAAAAGAGCGACCAGAACTAAGGAGAGGAGAATAATAAAACGTTTCATGCTTAGCTCCTAAAATCCGATCGAGGTCGTTAGACCAAAGGAACGGTGGCTGGTAAAGGGGGCAATATGGGAGGTTAAGGCAATATCAAAGGAGAAACCTGAGTAGGAAAAGCCTGTGCCTACTCCAAAGTTAAAGCCATTTTCATAGCCCAGACCGGCCCTGGCGGCAATATTCATATCATCACTAAGCCCGAACAGGGTTTCGGTTCCCAGATGCGTTTCAAAGGCACCTAAAGCGTAGCCTGCATCGGCAGCGACGAGCATATTGATGTTTGAAGCCAGTTCGGTTTCATAGGCGCCATTGGCATGAACGCCAAAATTAGGTGAGAAGTAAGCTTTGGTTTCAGCAGTTGGGCTCGAGAACTCGGCACCTGCACTGCTGCCCCCGGTCATCGTGTAGCTATCACCAGACCAGATGGCCAGACCAAAATTGCTCAGGCTTAAGCCCAGGTTGAGTTTGCCAGCGTCTACTGGAATGACCGTTGCTACTCCTAAATCAGTAACCAGGCCATAACCTATTTGTCCGGTGGCAACCGTGGAAACAAAGCCTTGTGCTTCATAGTCAAAGCTAACATTATTTATATCGGTAGCTTCTATTTGACCAGCACCATTACCGTCGACTCGAGCCAACCCAACAAAGGGAGCAGCACGTACGCCGACATAGATATCGCCATTAAAGTCACTTTCCCCAAACAGCTCATTGGGTAAGAGCGTGGCGTAAAAAACATCCAGAGAGACGCCAGCTTCGCCTTTAATCTGGGCAGTAGCGCCGCCTTGATTGGTGCCACCAGCAAAAAGTTTTGCCATTTCTGCGTCAGGTGAAACTACCGTATTTAAAAAGACGTAAGGTCTGACGCCAACCCGTACTGGGCCAGCCGCAAAATTGATAGGAATCGCGTAATCAACCCCGTAGCCAATATCTGAAAGACCAAAAATCAGGTCTGCGCCACCACTATTAGCATAGGACAAAACGGCTTGCCCTTCCTCATTAGCTGAGATTTTGATTGTATGTTCGGTGGGGCTAGCGGGTAAGTTGATGATGTAGCTACTTAAATTATTTACCTGATCAAGAATGGGTAAAACATCCAGGCTACTACTTGCGGGATTAAATGAGTCCTGGGTCAGGGCATTTAGAGCACCTAACGGTAAGGGTAAAGCATAAGCTTGCCCAGGAATGCCATCTGCTGAATAAGCTGGGTTAACTGCCGTTGAAGAACGATCAGGTAACATAACCCCACCCATCGCAATCGAGCGTGAATCCTGAGCCGCTGCCAGTCCAAGACTAAGCAACAACGAAAGAATGACGTATTTCATGAAACTCCACCTCATAGGAAAAATCGCCTACTATCCGTGTTAAAAACACGGTCAACCACGTTGGCATTTGCATGCGCAAATGCAGCTACCAAAAAACGGATATAAAACACCACAGACTCCGAATCGGTCGCGTCACTAGCTCGCTACCCCCCCGTGACGCCCGCTTAGGAGTGTGGTAGGTCAAAGCTTTTCGAAGATTTGCCGTACAGGCACTTCTAAGTGTAAGAAATTAACTCTCACAAAAATGTCACGGTATTCTTACCAAAAAAGCACTTTGCCTAATGAACATGGGCAAAAGTGGTTCTCATGAGAAATTAAGAGGTAAAGCTGATTTTGTAAGAGTATATCTTCAACTTATTTAATCTTAGATTATTGCCTGTTTAGTCAGGCTATGTAGGAAAACTGACTTAAAAGTCCTTTACCCTAATGAGCGCCGCGCTTTAATCCTCAGCCAGTAGGCATTTTGTGATCAATGAGAAAGCTCGAGCCGCTATTCAGACTAGACTAAAGAGAATTTAGGGGAGCTTTATGTTGCGTCATGCAGTTTGTCTTGGTTTTGCTTTTTGTTTTATTTTATTCATTAGCTCTTGCAATCAGTTAGATGAACAACAAACCACTGAACGAGTAGTACCGGGTTTGGAAGCGGAGTATTTCGGTCAGGCAGATTTCACAGGTCCAGTCGTTCAGCAAATTGATAGCTTTATTTACTTTGATTGGGATAGGATCGCTGCTAACCGTAATCTGTTACCAGAACAATTTAGCATTCGCTGGCAAGCCGATCTGAAACCCACCCTAAGTCAGCGTTACCAATTTTTCTTAAGTGCAGAGGGAGAGGCAAAGCTTTATATTGACAGTCGTGAAATAAAGTCGGGTACCGAGCTAAAGCTTTTCGCAGATAAAACCTATGCCTTTAAGCTCGAGTTTCGCAAAACGCAAGCAGAAGCGTCCGTAAAGCTCGAGTGGCAAAAGGAAGATGGCAGCAGAGAACTTATTCCTCAATCGGTATTTTGGGCAAAGGCGATGCGCCACTCAGCCACCTTAGAAACAGCAACAGCGACTCCCAACAATCTATTGCTTAATGGAGATTTTGAAGGTGGAAGAGGGGCCTGGATTGCCTATGGAGGCAGCTTTGAAGCACTAGGTCTAGGGAATAATGGCAGTGCTTATGCTGCGGAAGCTAAGGGCTGGGCCTGGGTGCAGCAAAACATTCCGGTAACGAGTATTTTGCCTGGAGAAATCTATAGCCTTAAGGCCAGTGCTCGAGCCCTAAATGGTGCTACCTGCACCGTTGGGGTAGCTGGCGGTTCAAGTAGCCAAACTTTGTTTGATAAAAAGCTTAGCTTTACTGCAAATAGCTGGACTATGCAGGGGCTTAGTTTTACTGTACCTGATTCGACGGTATGGGCAGCAGTCTACTTTAGCTCGAGCAATGAGGCTTGCCAGGTTGATGATATCGCCTTGCTTCTAGGAGAGGTGTCAAATCCGCCTGCACCGGCGCAAGCTCCTTTACGCAATGGTAGTTTTGAAGAGGGACTTACGATCTGGGGACAGTATGGGGGCAACGCTGAGCTTACCGGAGAAGCACCTTCAGGAACTAAAGCCTTAAGCCTGAGTCAGTTTGCCTGGGTGCAGCAAGATATTGCTGCCAGTTTGCTTGTTCCAGGTCAAACTTATGTCTTATCGGCCTATGCTCGAGCTGCGCAAACAAGCAGTTGCAACCTTGGTTTTGTGGGGGCAAGTCCCACAGCAACCTTATTTCATGAAAAGCTGATTTTTAATAGTCAAAACTATCACTTACAATTTTTAAAAAAGACTATACCTGATACCTTAAGTTGGGCAGCAGTCTATCTTAGTTCAGGTTCAACTAGTTGCGACTTTGATGCTATTCGCTTGGAAGAAAGTGAAGGCACGCCCGGTCACTTTGGCCCTGTCATTAACTGGCCTATTATTCCTATTCATGCTGTTTTGAGTCCTGAAGGAGAACTCCTGACGTATGGTACTGATAAAAATGGACGACAAACAGGGCAATTCTTTTACGATGTCTGGAATCCGCAAGATCCCTTACTTCATAACACCTTAGCAAATACGACAGAAACAGATATTTTCTGTAGCGCTCAACTTATTATACCTGCTAGTGGCGACATTTTGATTACTGGAGGAGATGCCAGACCCTCAGGCCGGGTTAATAAGGGAGTAAATGATGTCACGGTATTTGATAGTAGCAACAGGGCATTAAGCAAGTCACCGCTAACTCTGCTAAAAGCGCGCTGGTACCCAACAGCAACCACTTTGCCTGATGGCAAGATACTGCTTCAGGGAGGGATAGACTTTGATGGCAATACAGTAACAGTACCTGAGCTTTTTACCCCAGGTCAGGGTTGGACCTTGGTTACAGGCGCGGCTCATGCTACTGCTTATGGTCTTTACCCCAGGGCTTTTGTGATTCCTAGTGGCAAAGTACTGATGTTTATGGGTAGATCTCTTCGGCAAATTGATGTAAGCGGCGCAGGTTCCATCGAAACAGTCGGTCAATTGCTTTTTGCTCCCCGCGACTATTTACCAGCTGTGATGTATCGTCCTGGTCAAATCCTGAGCTTAGGCGTTGATGGTACAGCCTCGACAGTAGATGCCAGAACAGCACAACTCAGTTATGCTTTTAGCCAAAGCCCATCACAGATTCGGGCATGGTCAAATCTGACACTGCTTGCCGATGGGGATGTTTTCTTAAGTGGCGGTAGTCTCGACCCCAATACACTAAATGGCGTTGCCTACCACACTGAAATTTGGCAACCAGAGACAAGCACCTGGACCCAGGATGCCAGCGCTAAATTGGCAAGGCTATATCACTCAACAGCCATTTTACTGCCAGATGCGACTGTATTAACCGCTGGGGGTGGGGCACCCGGCCCTTTAACTAATCTTAATGCTGAAATCTTTTATCCAGGCTATTTATTCAAGCAAGATGGCTCAGGCATGTTGGCCGAGCGACCAGAGATTCGTTCGGTTGAGCCCCTAAGTTATGCTCAGAGCTTTAAACTTTCCCTGGTGGGTAGCCCAACCATTAGTAAGGTGAGCCTAATTAAAACAGGTTCCGTAACCCACTCTTTCAATATGGAACAGCGGTTTATCGAACTGGCCTTTAGCCAAACGGGCAATGAGCTGAACATAGTGGCTCCGGAAAATTCTAATGTAGCAACTCCAGGCTTTTATATGCTTTTCGTTTTTGACCAACAAGGGGTGCCCTCAAAAGCAAAAATTGTAGCGCTTAATTAGGCGTTAACGGTTGTCACCATCACCGCGAATTTTGCCGCGCTCGAGCCGCGAAAAGAGTTTTTCCAGATTGGCCTCTGCCACTTCTTCGAGGCTTAACTCGAGCTCGGTACAAATTTGGCTAAAGTACCAGAGCACATCGCCTAATTCGCCTTTTAAAGCCTGACGATCTTCTTCCGAAATAACACCCGCCTTATCACGAAAGATTTTTTTTATCTTGCCTGCCAGTTCGCCAACTTCATTGGTCAGGCCCATTGTGGGGTAAACGATCGGGTGGTTCATCTCAATAACATTCCAGGTTTTACGCGATTCACGCTGATAGGTTTCAAAGAGCTTGGTGTCCATAGCGCTACTTTAACGTATTGATAAAACTTACTCTGACTTAAGAGAGGCTTTGACCTGTAAGAGTTCTGTGATAGCAGGTGAGTAAACTAAGTCTAGGCATAAAGCCTGAATCTTTTTCTTACGACCTTTTGGAGGCCGAACATCATGGATCATCGTCAGCTTGCGGACCTTTTACTTGACCCTCCCGTACATATACCCGTACTTCACCTTAGCCCAGAAGAAGAGGCCGAACTCAAAGCCATCAACTGGAACGAAATTTTCCTTTTTGACGACGAGGAGTGAGACTCAGTTTACTGAGGTTGTGCGGTAAAAATCGTTATATTCCTTAGCCAGTCCGTGTCTGAAGCGTGGACTGGCTAAGTTGTTTTTGTTGATTTTAGCTGTGTAGCAGCATTAGCGCTTTTTAAGAATTTAATTGTCATCTTTGCCTGCCAAACAATGTCCTTTTCTTCATTTTTAACGTTTATTTGACGCCGAGTGCTTAAGGTGGAGCTATGAATTCATATCTTCATGCTTATTATCCTGAAAAAGCGAAGTTTTATAAAACATCTAGCCTGCTTCTACTGGTACAACTTCTTTACTGAAACTTGAGTATCGTGCCACAGTGCTCTATTCAAATGAGAAAGGATGCATAAATTGTTGTCTCTTTTTATCATGCTAGGTAGGAAAAGCCAAGCTGGTTTTAGCTCTGTTTTAGCCTTAAGCAATAGGAATAGGTTAAGGCTTTGTTTTGCAAACAAGGTAAGCCTTCTTTTATTACTAGGGCTATGGGTAA
>JAGQHN010000119.1 GCA_020431825.1 Trueperaceae bacterium
CTATAAATGCCTCAATAGCTGTTAGCTGAAGTCTGGCACTGAGGCTTGCGTCGATAATCGCCAGCGCTAAAGCTTGCTCGAGGTCTCTTCCCAGGCAGGCAGCGTAACCCTCGCTGTTAAAACCTAGTAGCTGAACATGCGCTTCGGAAAGCAGAACCTCACCCAGATGAAAGAGTTCGCCTTTTGCGCTGTCGCGGTAAGGTAGCATGGCAAGGCCGGTGCGGTTTTTTAGTACCTTGATCTCACCAAGTTCTGGCAGTAAGGTTTCGACAAACGCCTTGGTTGAATCGGCAGGTGCCTGGCTTAGCGTTGATAAAATCTGCGACTGGTCTAAGTGCTGAGGGTACATACTAGATAATCCGCTTTCTAATACGCGAGGAAACGCTATCAATAATAAAGACCGAAACAATAATGATTAGGAGAATGGTGGAGGTATTTTTATTGGAAAAGGTGCGCATGGCTTCTTGCAGATAAAAACCAATGCCCCCTGCGCCAACTATGCCCAAAATGGTTGCTGCCCGTACATTAATTTCAAACCGGTAAAGCGTGTAAGAAATAAAGAGGGGCAAGACCTGGGGCCAGAAACCGTGCGAGGTAATTTGCAATGGGTGGGCACCGGTTGCCTTTACCGCTTCAACCTGACCCATATCTACTGATTCAATCGACTCACTGATAAGTTTGCCAAGTGAGCCAATGGAGAGCTCGAGTCCGTCAATAAGGACCGAACCACTTGAAGGTTTAACCAGTGCATTTAAAATGCGCATAACGGTCGATTTGCCTGTACCAGATGCGCCAATAGGCGCAGTAAAGCGGTCTGCAGATAGCTCGAGGCTGAGGTTTTTGAGCGCCTGAGCGCCATTTGGATAAGTGTGGCTGACGTGCTGTAGCTGAATCATGCTTTCCTCCCAGGCGTCATAGCCAGAATGGGATGTTTCTGGCATGCTACATAGCCAATGTCAGCTCTTGGTCACTGACACTTTGCTGATGTTTGTCAGCTTCGTTAGATTGTGGTCAGGCAGGATTTAGTAGGTTTAAAAATTTTTAGTAATGATTACTCTAACGACCTGATTCTATTTGCGACCCAGGAGTTTAAATGGTGCCAACTTTAGTAAGGGATGGCTAAACAAACGACTGGATAAGCAGTTCTTTGGAGGCTTGTATTTAACACAAAAATGCTTCGGTGGTGAACTATTTTGTTAAGAAAATGATTTGCTTTTGGTTGAAGAACTTGCTGACGAAGCGCTGACATATAGATGACCATCTATTGATAGATTTTTGTCTATGAAGATGCTTTCTGAACGACTTAAGGTACTGGCAGACCCTAGCAGACTAAACATCCTCGAGTTTCTGCTAAATCCTATAAAAAGCTACTGTTCTAAAGAAGAAGGTGTTTGTGCTTGTGATCTGGAAACGTTTTTAGGGCTTAAACAATCTACGATTAGTCACCACATGAAGCTGCTCGAGCAAGCAGGGTTTGTAAAAGCGAGTCCTAGCGGGCGCTGGGTCTTGTATGAACTTTTGCCCGAAGGTTTTAAAGAACTAAGAGAGGCTCTAGAAAAGTTTGAACCCAATATGGAAATTGTCTCATGATGCGAATTCTGGTTTTATGCACCCACAATTCTGCCCGCAGTCAGATGGCTGAGGCTTGGCTCCGGCATTATGCTAGTGAGCTTGATCTTGACGCCAAGATTTGTTCTGCCGGAAATGAAAAGACCTTTGTCAAGCCTGACGCTATAAGGGTCATGAAAGAAGTGGACATAGATATATCGGAGCACACATCTAAAACCATTTATGAGTTGCCTGATCTGTGGAACTTTGATGTGCTTATGACCGTTTGTGACAGTGCCAATGAAGCCTGCCCGGTTTATCCAGCAAAAACAACAAGGTTGCATGTTTCCTTTCCTGACCCATCTGGCCAGGGACTCGAGCGCTGGCGCGAAGTTCGTGATGCGATGGCGATAACCTGCCTAAACCTCGTGACTATGTTGAAGGCTGGGGAGTTACCATTCGAAGCTCAATTACAGCCAAAAGGCCTGAGTTGAATTTAAAGGTATGGCTGGCAGAATTTATCGGCACGTTTGCACTGCTGTTTGCAGGTATCGCTGCCATAGCTGCAGGTGCAACAGAGTTAGCCATTTCTCTCGCTTTTGGGCTGACGGTAGCCGTAATGATTTCAGCGGTTGGAGCACTATCCTTTGCACATTTTAATCCTGCTGTCACTCTGGGCTTTTTTATGATGCGCCGAATTGGTTTTAAAGAACTCCTGCTTTACTGGAGTGCTGAGCTGCTTGGGGCCTGCTTTGCCTTACTGAGTTTAAAGGTCGTTTTAGGTGCAAAAATGCTTGACTCTGTAGCTTACGGTGCAACCTTGCCATCTTCGGAACTATCTGTCTTGCAGGGTCTGGGAATAGAAGTTGTTTTAAGTTTTTTTCTTATGTTTGTTATTGCGACCTGTGTGATACAAAAACAGCCTCAGGCAGGACTTTATATTGGCTTTACGGTAACCCTTTGCGCGCTTGCCGGAGGTGTGTTTACCGGGGCTTCCATGAACCCTGCCAGAAGTTTTGCCCCGGCACTTTTTTCGGGTATGTGGTCACACCACTGGCTTTACTGGCTGGGGCCAGCACTGGGCTCGAGTCTGGCAAGTATCACCGCGAGGTATTTGTGGCAAGAGGCTTAGCACGCTCCTGATCCTTCAAGGCAAGTCGAATGCAAAGGAGAGCACTTATAAAGGTTAAGGGGGTAAAGAGGTAGGTTTCCAGACTCGCTTTTGCCAATAAATTGCCAACTGTGTTGAGCATAAATAAAATAGCCAGAGCCCAAAAAAGTAGGGACACCAGCTTTGGGGAAAGGCGAGCGCTTAGCCAGTTTGCTCTCTGGGCAGTTAGCCATAAGATAAAGCCGTTTACCGCGATAGAAACCCCTTCAAAAATGAGCATCTGACTTCTATTCTCGAGCCTGCCTCCCCAAACTATCGTGTAGGGAATGATGCCTGAGACAACAATAAGGTGAAAACAGATCACCACAGCTACTATGACGGCTAAAGAGATGGCTGCCAGCTTTAAACTTATCTTCCGCAAAACCATAACCTTATAAACCTCCAGGCGTCTTCCACCGGACGGCTTTGATCTGACCCTGCTGCTTAGCTTTCTCGAGTAAAAAATAGCTCGCTACAAGACAGACTATGACCGCAACAATAGAAGCTTCCGGGCCAAAACTGCCGCCAGTCAGCCAGTCTGGACCCGTGAGCTGGGTCTGAAGCCATCCCTGGCTTTCATTACCGGAGAGCGCCAGGCCAAAAATGCCTGACTCCGTAAAATTCCAGGCAAAATGAAGGCCAATGGCAAGCCACAAATGACGAGTCAGGATGTAAGCAGCTCCTAACAAAATGCCTGCTTCCAGCCCTATTGCCAGACTGCTCAGTAAACTTGCATGTGGGTTAAATAAGTGTAAGCCTCCAAAAAGCAGGGCCGAGAGGCCAAGGGCGGGCCAGGTGCCCAGTGCTTCCTCAGATAAACGGAAAACAACACCACGAATAAGAATCTCTTCAATAAAAGAAGTTGCCAGTGCGAGTGACAACCAGGGAAGCACAGCACTCCAGGCGTTAAGTCCTATAATCTCTAAACTTCTAAACCCCCACAGGATAATCATGGTAAAGCAAAAGAGAAGCACCCCAATCAGTCCGCCTTGAAAGACCTCGGGAAAACTATTTTTGGGGTCTAACTCTGTTACGTTACGCTGTTCAAAAAAGCGAACAAACATTTGATAGCCCAATAGGATCACCAGAATTTGTACGGGCAAAGAAAGGATACGTGCCAGGGCATCAGGAACGAAACTTAACAATCCCTGGGCTACCAGAAGCGTAGTCATAAGGAATCCCAGACCGATACACAACCGAATTAGAGGATGCCTAAGAGCTTTGGGCAATTCTCTAGTAGTTCGCAGGGGCTTATACATGGCTGGCTATTCCTGTCTTCTTTGCTACTATTCTCATTGCTTTGTCCGTCCTTAAATGAGCGAGTTGCCTGATCCAAAGATTTTCTTCATGAACTGGTGAAAGGCTGTTGAGCTATTTTAAGCTTAGAACTGTAACTATCTTATGCCATGCGCCAAAAGTATGAGATTGACAGGAAGTCTCTGAAACGTAATACCAAAATGCAAAAATGATGTCATCATCGGAGTCGTTTAGGAGTACGTATCATGAGCGGTTTTCAAATTCTGTATTATATTGAAACGGCACTCTATTATAAGACCTATTTGTTTTTTAGAACCCGCGGCCTTACGACCTCGAGCTAGGTTTAAGAAGCATAAAGAGCTGACATAAGTCATGCTTTTGTCAGTGACAAGGGGCTGACACAGGTTTCATAGTCTTTCTTTTTGTAAGGCATCTTGCTTTTACACATTTAATCTTAGGGAGAAAGAAATGAACCTAAAGCAACCATTACTTGCTCTTGTTCTTGGTTTAGTCCTGCTTTCAGGCTTTGCAAGTTCTCAAACCTGTACTGAAGCGAGCCCTTGTGACATTACGGTATGGCAAATTTTTGCAGACCACCGTGGTGACTGGATTATGGATACCGCAACTCGGTTTAATGATCTGTACCCTCAGTATAATGTCGTTATCGAAAATCCTGGTGATTACTTTGCTATTCTGGACCAGTATACGCTGGCCCAGGAACAGGGCAATCCTCCGGCAATTGCGCAAATCTTTGATGCGGGTTTGCAGTTTGCCGCAGACAGTGGCTACTTTAAGTATGCCGATGACATTATTGATGGGCGTGAAGAGGTTTTAGGCCAGGAAGTTAATTTTTCTGACATAGTTTCTCCTGCCTCGAGTTACTACACTATTGATGGTCGCTGGGCCAGCGTGGCCTGGAATACCTCAACCTCAATCTCTTATGCCAATATGGATATTCTTAAGGATGTAGGTATTAATGCCATCCCAACAACCTGGCAGGAACTATTAAGCGCTTGTGAAGCGTTGCAGCCCAAGGTAGATGCCGGTGAACTCGAGGGTTGCGCGAGTTGGCCCTTTGATAACTGGTTTACCGAGCAGTGGCTTGCCCAAATGAACCAGTATCTGGTTAACAATGAAAATGGTCGTGCTGAGCGCGCAACGGAATTGCTTTTGACGACTGACGAATTCTTGTCAATTGCAAACTTTTACCGCGAACTGTTTGAAAAGGGTTACTACGTCTACACGGGTACCCGTCGTGACTGGGCTGGTGCTGGCAATCTCTTTAACAGTGGCCGCGTTGCATTCTCACTTTCTAGCTCTGCTGATGCCCGTAACAAAGTAGAAGCTGCCAAAGCCGGAGATTTTGAGCTGGCTACAGGTAAACTTATTCGTAATGCCGATTATGACTACAATGGCAACATTATTGGTGGAGCAACCATGTGGATAACTGCTGGCCTCGAGCCTGAGGTTGAAGAAGGTGCTATGGCCTTCTTGTTGTTTATGAACAACACCGAAAACAGTGCCAGCTTTCATACGGCATCGGGCTATATTCCCATTCGTAACAGCTCAGTTGAACTGTTACAAAACCTCAAATCCGGAAACAACGTGTTCTGGGATGTCGATAACAAATCCCGTACGGATATTGAGGGCAGTAACTGGTATGAAATCAACCCTAATTTTCTAACTGCTTCTGTCCAGCTTGCTGAATCAAATGTCAATAATGCTTCCGCTGGCGCAAAGTTTGGTACTTTCCGTGAAACCCGTGACCTGATTGAAGCGGGTATGGAAGACGTTATGCTAAACGGCAAAGACCCCGTACAGGTGTTTACTGCAGTTAAAACGGAGTCAGACAAACTGCTCGAGGACTATAACTTCCTCTACACAGATAACTAGGCTCGAAGCTTTGCTCTAAAGGTAGGGTTCCAGGCTCTACCTTTAGCTTTATTTTAGGAGACCCTATGTTTATTATTTCTCCCTGGTTGTTAACTGCTTTTGTCGTCTTCGCTGCCTCTGCCTTTCTGGGGTTCGCCTTTCGCTGGCAGGGTCAAGTTCGGTATTGGGCTCTTGCTGCCGGAGGACTCAGTGGCCTACTTGGGACACAGCTGGCAATGTGGCCCCTGGCTTACTGCACGTTTGAACTCGAGCGCATGTGGCTAGACAGATTCCTGGGTTGCCTGATTGTTCTGGTATGTACCGCTTTTTTTCTCTGGATAAGCCACTGGGTTATTAGTCGCTTAAGTGTGGGTGAGGGCCTTTTGCCTAAAGCAGAAACCTATGCAGGCGTATTTAGAAGCCCGCTAGCACCTCTGCTAACGGCCCTGTGTCTACTACCCACGCTGATTATTTTGTCCATTTTTCACTATTACCCCCTGTTTCAAACGTTCCGTTTGGGTACGCGTCTGGTACGACTTGGTGCACCCAAAACCAAATTTGTTTGTCTCGATAATTACACCTCATTATTCCTTGATCCAAATTACTGGTACTCCCTGGGGCTTACTTTTGTGATTGCCCTTGGTGTGGTGACGGTAGCCATGAGCCTTGGTTTGCTTATTGCTCAAATGGTTAACCTCCCGCTGCGCGGAGCAAATATCTACCGGGCACTGCTCATCTGGCCTGTTGCTATTTCGCCTGTGGTGGCCGGGGTACTCTTTCAGCTTTTGCTGAATCCGGTTACAGGTGTGGTGAACCATCTTTTAGAAAATAGCCTGGGTGTCCGAATACCCTGGCTGGGTCACGCTGGTTTTGCAACACTGAGCATTGTTCTGACGGCAGCTTGGAATCAGATGGGTTTTAATATCCTCTTTTTCATCGCAGGGTTAAAAAACATTTCGCCTGAGCTATTAGAGGCTGCCTCTATAGATGGCGCTAATGCATTTCAAGGTTTTTTTAGGATTACCTTGCCTCTCCTTTCGCCTTTTACTTTTTTTCTTATTGTTACCAACACCATCTATGCCTTTTTTCAGACCTTTGGCGTCATAGACATTTTGACCAGAGGAGGCCCGGTTAACGCCACTGTGTCAGCCATGTACCGGGTATACGTTGTGGGGGTTTTAGGAAAAGATTTAGGTAAGGCAGGAGCCCAGTCTTTAGTTCTCTTGTTAATCGTAGTCGGCATAACCATTTTGCAATTTCGCGGTAGTCAGGAACGAGTGAGTTATGGAGTCTAGAATGCGTATGGCAGCACAACCATCAGAACTGCGAAGTGAAACCTATGTTAAACCTAAAAGCATTTTTCCCAGGCGCTGGTATGCCCACCTGATATTGCTTATCGCTGTAGTTATCATCGGCTTCCCGCTGTTTTATGCCATACTGGTGGCGACACAAACCAATATGGAAGTTATTCGCTATCAGTTTTTTCCCGGAACAGGCTTAAGAGAAAACTGGAACTTTATGATCAATCAGTTGGGCCTTGGGCGTTTTATGCTCAACAGCTTGTTTATTTCGGTCACGGTAGCGATTGGCAAGGTGTTGTTTTCGCTTCTGGCAGGCTTGGGACTTGTTTATTTTCGTTATCCGGGTAAGTGGCTCATTTTTGGCTTTATCATTTTGACCCTGATGACGCCAACCGATGTTTTAGCAATCGCCCTTTTTCGCCTGGTCAATGCCTTTCACTGGGCCGATACCTATGCTGCTCTGACGGTACCTTTTTTTGCCAGTGCAACCAGCGTTTTTTTATTCAGGCAACATTTTAAAAGCATTCCGCCAGAGCTTTCAGAAGCCGCCCAGCTAGATGGCGCCAACCCTTTCCAGTTTCTTTTTAAGGTGCTAATACCGCTTAGCTGGAGTACGATTGGCGCCATCGTGGTGATTATGTTTTTAGATACCTGGAACCAGTATCTCTGGCCTTTACTCATTATTCGTTCTCAGGAGCAGCAAGTGGTACAGGTAGGCATTGCCAAAGCGCTGGTTGAAATTCAAAATGATCAGGCCTATGGACCCTTAATGATGGGTGCGGTTCTGGCAAGTCTACCGCCCCTTATCGTTTTCCTGCTTCTCCAAAAACAGTTTATGAAAGGCTTTGCCCTGACTCGAGACAAGTAGCCGTGCACACCATTAAACTTTTGTTAGCTATTTGCCTGGCACTTCTAGGATTTGCGCAGGCTCAAGTAAAGCTCGAGCGTCTGGCAACAGGCCTGCTAAACCCCAGAGGTGTTGTCGTTTTGTCTCCTGATGAGCTGATTGTGGTTGAGGCTGGCAGTGGTAATCAGGCCAGGCAAGACGGCAAAATCAGCCGTTTTAGTGACCATAATCAAGATGGTGATTTTGACGACGCAGGTGAGCGTAAGGTTTTGCTCGAGTCTCTTCCCAGCTACAATGGGCTTTATACTTTTGGCACCGGGCATGATGAAGTTGGGGGTGCAAGCGATATTATTTGGGCAAATAACCAGCTCTACTTCACTTTTGACAATCCTAAGACCAGCTATCTGGCAGATGGCTTAGAAAATGATATTCGTGTGCAGGCACTTTCGCTGGACGGCAAGCTTGGAAAGACGCTCGTCAGGCGAAGTGTGACTTTGAATAGTCTTAGCTATAATCCTGAAAATCAGACCTTTTATGTGGTTGAAAGTGGCAGCAATAGTCTGTTAAAAGCTAAAGCAGGAGAAACGTTCGAGTATCTGACCCTGTTCTTGCCATTGGCTCATGGTCAGCAGGCTGTGCCAGCGGCGGTAGCACTGGATCCAACAAATGGAGATGTGCTGGTCGCGCTTTTTTCCGGACAGGTGTTTAACGGCAGTGATTTTGATTCTTATTTTCCAGGAGATAGCAAGGTTGTCCGTATTGATGCTGTAACGGGGGAACAAAGAGATGAAATTACCGGTTTAACTACGGCAGTTGATCTCGTGCTAGATGAACAGGGAAATATCTTTGTGCTCGAGCTGACCTCAGGCGAGCCTCTGGAAAAGCTAGAGGCCGATTTTCCCCTCTATGATTTGCAGGTACTACCTTTGCCTGGAGGCTATCCAAGGCAAAGTGGCCGATTAAGTCTGTATAAAAAAGGTGAAAAAGAACCTGTTGTTTTGCTTGAAAATCTGGATGCACCCAGTAATTTAAGCTACGCTCAAGGTGCCATTTATATTTCCACAGGGCAGGGCACACCAGGGAGATATGTGATGACTGAAGCTGCTGAGACCTTTCAGATTGAGGGTGAAATACTCAGGCTCACGGGTCTTGAGACTACGAAATAATAAGCCGATCATAGTCGGTTCTTGGATCATGGATGAGATTAAGCGATTGCAAAAGTGGCTGTGCAGATGTCATACGAGACTGGTAAGTTTGGGAAAGGCGCATCACCTGATCGGTATATTTCTGCTGCTTATATCCTCTGAGATTATTTGCCCTAATTAGCATGACGGTCTCTAAATGTTCAATCATGGTAACTGGCATAGAAAAAGGTAAGCAAATGCTTGTCATGAAAACTTAAGATGATGACTGAACTAAAGCAATTCACGCTTAAAAGACAGTCCTACATGCAAAAAGATTGTCTGGTACAGCTTATTTTAAACTGACTGCGTGGCTGACCAGATGTACCTGCTAGAGCACTACCTGACACCTCTTTGACACTAACTGGCTAGCCTTTAGCTATGCGTTTTCTTGCCAGGCGTGGCTTTAGAAGTCTACTCACCCTTTGGGCAGTGATAAGCCTTGTTTTTGTGGCGACTCGAGTCACCGGAGACCCCACCTTATGGCTTTTGCCCGATGATGCTGGTCCGGAGGAGCGCCAAAGCCTCCGTGATTATCTTGGTCTAAATCGACCTCTGATTGAGCAATATGTGATTTACTTTGGCAGTATCTTGCAGGGAGATTTTGGCAATAGTTTTAAAGAGCGCCGTCCTGTTCTCGATATGTTCCTCGAGCGCATAGGAGCGACCTTACGGTTAAGCGGCCTGTCCTTTTTGCTGGCGGTGGCTCTAGGACTTCCTATTGGCATCCTGGCAGCACTTCTAAGAAACAGCCCGCTGGACAGAGGGCTTATGCTCTTAACCTTTATGGGTCAGGCCCTGCCAAATTATGTGCTGGGCATTATTGGCATTCTGGTCTTTAGCCTTCTCTTACGCTGGTTGCCCAGTGGTGGTATGGCATCGTGGCAAGCCTATCTTATGCCTGTTATAACCCTGGGGACGGCTTCCTCTGCCAGCATTGCCCGGCTTACGAGAAGTAGTATGCTCGACGTTTTAAATATGGACTATATCCGAACGGCAAAGGCTAAAGGGCTGAGATTTCCGGGCATTATTTTGAAACATGCCCTGCGCAATGGTTTTATTGCTGTGCTAACGGTGCTGGGCCTTCAAGTTGGAACGCTGCTGGCAGGTTCGGTGATCGTCGAGACTGTGTTTGCCTGGCCCGGTATGGGTAGGCTTATTGTATCTGCCGTGCAAAGCCGGGATTTTCCGGTGGTGCAATTTAGCGTTTTTATGGTGGCTGCCACGGTAGTGCTTGCCAATACCGTTGTCGATTTGCTTTATGGCCTACTCGATCCAAGGATTCGGTTACGATGATTCTTCAGCGTAAAACACGTTCGCTCGAGCCATCAGAAGAAAACCGCCCTGTTCGTACCTTCTCCTTGCCAATACCGCCGCTCATAGCTGTTGCTTTGCTGCTGGCCTTTGTGCTCCTTGCTCTGGGTCTTCTGGCACCTATCCTGGCACCCTACAGCATTAGAGAACAGTCTCTCTTAAATCGGCTTAAACCCCCAGTTTTTATTTCTGGTGAAAGCAGCTATCTATTAGGAACCGATCATCTGGGCCGAGACCTTTTGTCAAGACTACTTTTTGGTCTGCGGACGACCCTGGGCATTGCCACAGCTGGAACGCTATTAGGTTTGTTGGTTGGAGCGGGTCTGGGACTCTTAGCTGGGGTGACGGGTGGCTTTATTGATACCCTGATTATGTTTCTGGTCGATATTCAGGTGGCCTTACCTTCGACCCTGGTTGCCTTAACCGCAGTGGCCATTTTTGGTACATCTTTGCAGGCACTGATCCTGATTTTGGGTATAGCAGGCTGGGACGCCTATGCCAGAATTGTCAGGGGGCAGGTGCTGGCGACTCGAGACCTGGCATTTGTTGAGGCTGCCAGGGCTTTAGGGGTGAATGGGTGGCAACTTACTTTGCGCCACATTCTGCCGAATATTGTTTCTCCCATCATCGTTCTGGCAACCATGAATTTTAGCTTTATTGTTTTGCTCGAGTCTGGTCTGTCTTTCCTGGGTTTAGGGGTGCAGCCGCCTCATACTTCGCTCGGTCTTATGCTCGGCGCCGGGCGCGATTATATGGCTTCGGCCTGGTGGATAGCTGCCTGGCCTGCCTCGCTTATTATCCTGATCAGTATTGTCATTTCGCTTTTGGGTGACTGGCTAAGAGACGTGCTCGACCCTAATTTGTCTGCTTGAGTTTCCCCAACGACCTGACACTCAGCTGACACTGGCTGTCTAGCCTTGCTTATGGAAGCACTGGCTGCCGTTCTTACTCTGCTTGTTTTTGCCTTACTGACTGAATGGCTAAGAGATAAAGACCAGTAAGAATACAAAGTTTCCGGTTTTGTGTTGATGGTTAGAAGCAAACCCAGTCGGCATGGGTCATCCTGGCATTGAATACCCCAAATCTGGTAAACCGTTGAGAATAAGATACTTATCTTCAATTATGCATTCAGAAATTATTTCTTAAAAGTAATGATCGTAAGGGGCATAAGTTCGCCTGACAAACGTCAGCTTTAGCTGACCAATTCGCCACATTTAGCTGACACTTGTTCGTTAAAGTTTTCCTGATTCTTTTGGAAGGGAAATCTTTATGAAACGACTTTTGCTGCTTTTGCTTTTAGGCTTTGCCTGTTTTGCCTTTGCTCAAGATGAGCGACCTGTGCTGGTGGTCGGCGTGGCTGATACACCCGGAGGATTAGACCCCGGTATAGAACTTTCAAATGTAGGCTCGAGGGTCATCTACAGCCTCTACGACACGCTGATTCGCCGCGACTTTTTAGATGGAGACAAGCTTAAGCCCATGCTGGCTGCTTCATGGGAGCGCCTTGATGATTTAACACTCGAGCTTAAGCTCCGCGATGATGTTGTATTTCACAACGGTGATCCTTTTACCAGTGCTGACGTGAAATTTACTTTTGAAAACATGCTCAACCCTGACACGGTTTACTCAGAACCCAAGGCTTATTTTGCTACCTTTGATAGCATTGAAACGCCTGATGATTACACGGTTATTATTAGAACCAAATCACCTGATCCCCTCCTGGAACAGCGCCTCGCCTCCTGGGCAGCGCAAATTTTGCCAAAAGCTTATTTTGAGTCTTTAGGACAGGAAGCTTTTGCGCAGGCACCTGTTGGCACTGGGCCATACAAATTCGTTGAAAAAGTCTCTGATGACCGCATTGTCTTTGAAGCTTTTGATAGCTACTGGGGTGACCCTGTGCCTGTTTCACAGGTGATTTTTAAAGAGATCCCGGAAGTTTCTGCTCGTGTTACCGCACTAATAAATGGCGAAGCTGACATCGTTACCAACATTCCACCAGACCAGATTCCAGTTATTAACCGCTATGACAATGTTGAAGTTCGTAGTGTCACGCTGGCAAATTCGCATGTGCTTCGTTACAACACCACCCATCCTGTTTTACAGGATAAGCGCATACGTCAGGCCATGAATCTGGCAATTGACCGTCAGCTTTTATCTGAAGCACTCTGGGGTGGACAGGCCGTCGTGCCCCACAGCCATCAGTATGCCGAGTACGGCCCGCTCTATAATGCTGATCGCCCACAGCCTGCTTATGACCCAGAACAGGCCAAGGCGCTGATAGCCGAGTCGGGCTATAACGGTGAAACCATCATCTTTACCACCAATGCCACTTATTACACCAACGGTTTACAGGCAGCTGAAGCCATTGCCGAGATGTGGCGTGCGGTTGGTCTAAATGCTGAAGTTAAGGTTTTAGATACGGCATCCTTACCCGTTGATGACCCTGAAAGTATGGTTACCAACTGGTCAAACTCCACAATTTACCCTGATTTTGATGGTGCGCTCTTTCGTTCCTGGGGACCACAGGGTACACCGCAAAAAGGGGGCTACTGGAGGCCACCTGCTGAGTTTAATGAACTGGGTGTAGCTTCACGGAGCACGCTCGATGTGGCTACCCGTTACGCCAACTATCAGCGGATGCTTGACATCTGGGAAGACGAAGCACCTGGCACGATTCTTTACCAACCCCTCGAGTCTTATGGTGTTCGTAAGGACCTGAGCTGGCAACCCTACAGCTTTTACTTTATGGATCTGCGTGGTTATAACCTGGGCTTCACCGACTAAGCCATGCATTCTACTTTTTTTCTTCAGTCCTCCTTCGACTTGACCTCGAGCATAGCGCTCGAGGTCCCTTATTTTGGAGTTTAAATGAGTGATAAGCGTATTTTGATCATTGGTGCTGACGGCATGCGCCCAGACAGTTTTGACCCTGACCTGATGCCAAATTATGCCAGCCTCATGCAAGAGGGAAGCTTTTACCCTAACTTTAGAGCAGCCTACCCATCTCATACCAGAGTCAATGCTGCGACCTTGAGCACAGGGCAAAGACCAGGAAAGCATGGCTTGGTTAGTAATGTTATGTATACGCCTGAAGCGTCTGAGCCCCTGCTTGATACCAGCAAAGCGCAGCAGCTTTTGGCTTATGGGCAAGAGACCGGAGATTTGCTACTGGTCGAAGGCTTGGGCGATAAACTGGCGGCAAAAGGCAAGCGTTTGGCTGTTGCTTCGGCGGGCTCGAGTGGTTCAGCTTTGTTATGGAATCCCAATCACCGGGAACGCACTATTAATCCAAACTGGCACTTTGACGAGAGTGAACTGGTTGCCCTGCACGAAAAATTAGGCGAGCCGTCCAAGGAAATGGGCCGCTCTAAACTGGAGGCCTGCCACTGGGTTACTGACGCCATGATTGACTGCCTCTTAGATGATGAGCAAAATCAGGTGATTACCCTCTGGCTTTCAGAACCTGACTCGAGCCAGCATTTTTATGGTTTGGGCTCGCCAGAAGCCAAAGCAGCCCTGCGCTGTGTCGATGACTGTGTGGGCAAAGTGCTTCACGCCCTCGAAGACCGTGGCCTTGAAGAAGATTTTGAGCTTTTTCTAATCAGCGATCATGGGCACGCTACGGTACAGGCGGGGATTAGTTTGTCAGATGTCTTAAAGCATGCGCAGAGCGAACTCGAGCTGAAAAATGCCTATGTGCCTGTCCTTGACTTTATCTATGCTAAAAATAAGTCTGATATCAACACCAAAGAACTTGCTCGGCTGGCAGACTGGCTGTATGTGCAGGACTGGTGTGAGGCCGTCTATGCGCCAATGAGGCTAGGTCTAAGCTCTGCAATGGCACTCGAGGACTTGATAGGGCCAATTCATCATGACCGGGTCCCTCTTTTAGCCCTAAACCCAAAAAACAGTGCCGAGCAAAATGAATTTGGTGTTGCTGGAATAACCGAATCTTTAAGCCCTTATAGCATGCTTAAATCCAGTCATGGCAGCCTTTCACCTTTTGAAATGAATGCGTTTTGTCTGGCAGTTGGTGAAAGTTTTGCGACAGGCAAAGTTGATGAACGAGCCTGCGGAACCTTAGATATTGCGCCAACGATTGCTGAAATCCTGGGTTTTGACGGCTCAGCCATGGACGGACAGCCCCTTCATAGAAAGGAACTAAGCCATGTCTAAAGCTTTTGGTGCAGCCTTTGCTATTGCTCAGGTTAGAGAGCACCTGGACTGGTTGAGTGCGTCCTGTCGTGACCTCGAGCTTCAGGATTTTGTTTCGCCTGAAGTCCTGGGCGGTAACTGGCAAAGTCGGGTAAAGGAATATCGGGACTTACTTCATGATTATCCGGGGCGCTACGGTATGCATGGACCCTTTAGGGGACTGCCCATGGACAGCGAAGATCCAGAGATTCGCAAAGTAGTACAAGCTAGGCTCGAGCAGGGCCTTAAGATCGCCGAGGCGCTTGGTGCCAGTCATATGGTGGTGCATAGCCCCATGCATCCCTGGCTTGAGCGCAATCTAGAAATGAATGAAAGCAATGAAGATGCCCTCTTTGACCGGTTTCATGCCACGCTTAAGGATGCCGTAAAACAGGCAGAAAATAGTGGCTGTACACTGATGCTGGAAAACACCCGCGATATTGTGCCACACCGGCAAGTCGAGCTTATGGAAAGTTTCGGCTCAGCGGCGATACGCATAAGTGTTGATGTTGGTCATGCCTTTTGCATGCATGTTATGGACGCTGCACCGCCCCCTGATTACTGGTTGCGTCACGCTGGACCCATGCTGGGCCATGTTCATTTGCAAGATACAGACGGTTACGCAGACAGACACTGGTTGCCCGGCGAAGGTCTCATTCGCTGGCAGTCCGTGCTTGCTAGCCTAGGCAAGCACGAAGGGGTTAGAAAAATTATTGAGGTGAAAGACAAGACGGGAGTGAAAAAGACAGCGGCCTGGCTCGAGCACCTGTGTCAGGATGCCTAAAGGCTGGCTGAAGATGTGTGAAAAAGAGAGAGCAGGTTTTAGCTGATTTAGGCTCGAGTGCCTGACTTGTGACCATCCCTGACACAAAAGGGCAGACGAGTTGATAAGCTGAGCTTTAGAGAGGGCTGTATGCCAGCTTCGTTTTCGTCATGACTG
>JAGQHN010000011.1:0-37273 GCA_020431825.1 Trueperaceae bacterium
ATAACCGCTTCACGCTAGCCGAAAATCCTTGATTTTCAGCTTGGAGGTACTTAGCTTTTCGGTGGTGACAATGTCCTGATAGATAGCGAGTCTGGCGTTAGCTTTAAAGCACCTGTCAGGAGTAGCCTTTCACTCGAGCTATTATCCTTACTCTCTGATTGCTTATACCTCTACCAATTTTCGAACAAAACAAAGCTCGAGCCTTGAACTCGAGCCTTGTTTAATTACAGTTTATGTGCCAAGCCACCATTTAGTACCCAAAAAAGAACTCTGAACATTTATTTAAGCAACCGGGTCTCGAGTTTTTTAAGCAAGCTACTTACGCCCAGCAAAATAAGGCCCGACGCTATCGCCAGAAGGTATTTCTCTAAGGCTACGGCAATACCAAGGGCACCAGTAAAGAAAAGCGAGGCCGCGGTAGTAAGACCCTCAATCTTTTTACCCTTTTCGCTTTGCCATATGGTACCAGCCCCCAGAAAACTGATACCTACCATGATGGCTTCAAAAATACGGATAGGGTCACTTTGAATCAGGTTACTGGCTTCCTGGGCCTGAAACTGCGAAATAATCAGGTCAGCAAGAATGACCAGTAAGGTAGCTGAACCCGCCACCAAAACATGGGTGCGCAGGCCAGCGGGTTTCTCGGCCATTTCTCGCTCGAGTCCTATAAAGCCCCCTAAAATCATTGAAATGATGATACGCAAAAGGTAAGTTAAATCGGTTTGTAATTCTGGCCCTAAGGCAAACATCGTTTTCTAGGCCTGAGCAGCAGGATTTAAACTTGCTATCCAGTGGGCTACATTCTCTTTTGCCTTGGCAGGTTCAATCCCGTAACGCCGCTCAATAATCGCAACAAAGCGGTCATAGTTTGCGTCGGCCCACTTGATTTCATCCAGACTTAGTTCAGGCCAGGTCTCCCGAATGTTCGGGATAAGCTCTTGCCATTCGTTAGCAATGTAATACCAGTGGGTGGACTCCCTATCTTCCACTTCAGGAACTTCAATCATAGACCGTTCGTGCATTTTCTCTTTTAGTTGCTCGAGGTCCTGCTGATCTAAATCAACTTGAACGTCTTTACCTTTGGCTCTGGTATCTTTATCTGTCATTTTTAGCCTCCTTATTGATAGGAGCATGGCTGATAAGGTTTATCTACCTTTGCACCAGCAAATGCTCTGCTTGTAAAGCTGTAGCTTAGACCACTAGCTGCGCCCCTCACCTTTGCAAAAGAGGCTGGATAAGGAAATCCCTACCCAACCTATTTTCTATTTAACTGGTTTTCCTTAATTCAAGGTATTTAGGTCAACACCTTCAGGAATTAAAAGCGTATCGATGACCTGAACCACACCATTGGTCGCCTGAATATCAGGATTGGTAACAGTAGCATCTGATATCTGAAGACCCTGGGTATCTGTGATATCAAAGTTGGTACCGTCTAAACTGGTGACGGTGCCCGCACTAAGAGCATCATCGCTATAAATTGCACCTTCAATAATATGATTATTGAGAACTCGAGTCAGCGTTTCTTTATCTGCCAGAAGCGCATCTAGCTGGTCCTGGCTAAGTGCTGCAAAAGCGTCTGCACTGGGAGCTAATAAGGTAATTGGCCCGGTGCCATCCAGCTCAGCAAGCATATCAGCCTCTTCCAGAGCAGCTGCCAACGTTGATAAGCTAGGTTCATTTACCACCACAGTTGCAACCGTACCAAAAACGGTATTGGGCATAGCAGTCATCGCAGTAGGCGACATCAGGGGTTCGCCACTCACCAGCAGGGCTTTAAGGGGGGCCTGCTCGAGTGAGGTACCTGCAATAAAGATCGTATTGACCGTGTTGGGCTCGAGGCTCATAGCACTGAGATCCAGAGCTACTGCGTCTGAATCAGCAACGGTTATCGCCAGATCAGAACCAAACTGAGTACTTGAAATGTACCTGCTGGCTTCGCCGTAGCTAAGGTCACCAATCACCACATTGCGCTCACCGTCCATGCTCGAAACAAGATCAACCGCTTCTGTTCCTGGCGAGGCATGCACCACCCGAACCAGCGTTTCACCGTCAACAGGGGCAATGTCAACATTATCCTCGAGGCTCATCAGGTTCAGCGCCAAACTGTCCCGACTTCTATCTCCTGTAAACAGGTTTTGAATAAAGTCAAAAAAGCCATCGTTAGAATCGTCGGCCTGAGCATTTTCATCAGGCAAATTAAGACCTATAACTGCCAGGGTGTAATTAACCCCCGGTGCAAAGCTCATGTCTTGCTCGAGCACTGTGGCGTCATTTGCCATAAGCTGAACGGTATAGGTATCAGAGTTTAATTCAACAGGGTCAGTAACCATTTCATACCCCAGGCCTGTTACTTCTGACGTACCGCTCATTGCAGTATCTGCAGCAGGAACAAAATTAACGCTAACGTCAGAAACATTGGGAGCCAAATGAATAACTCTTACGCCGCTGGTACCTAAATCATTCGGTACATCAGCATTGGTTACCGGTACGTCTGTAGCAGCCGTCTCATCTGTCGCGTCGGTAGCGTTGGCGTTTTCATCTGTCATGTCAGAGGTATCAGTTGCATTGGTATCGGTTGTATTAGTATCAGTTGCATCGGCATTTTCACTGCTATCAGTAGATGGCGTGGTATCCGTTGCTGTCGCATCGGCATCGCCTGTGTCCTGCTCATCAGCAGGCATCATACTGGCAGGCATAATGACGCTATCTACACCGTGAATAACTCCATTAGAAAAAACATTATCTACGTCAGTGGCGGTCAGACTCACATCATTAACAGTCAAACCTGCTGCAGTAAGATCAATGGTCAGAGGTTCGCCCTGCATACTAACAATGCTTCCTGCTTCGGCGTCCTGCAACTCATTAACCGTGTAAGCACCCTCAACGACATGCCCTAAGAGAATAGGCTCGAGCTGGGCACTGTCTGTAGGCAGGCTAATCCCTTGCTCCCTAAGCGCATCAAAGGCGGCATTATCAGGTGCAAACAGGGTAAAGGGGCCAGCACCTGAAAGACTGTCAATCAGATTGGTTTGTTCCAGTAACCCAAGCAGCGTCGAGTAATTCTCATCTGCTCTAAGGCCCTCAAGTAGGGTAGTATCTTCGGCACCGTCGAGAGCAAAAGCAGAACCCAAACTGAGCAAAAAGAGACCCAGAAAGAGATATAAGAGTTTACGCATGTCTATGCTCCGTTTCATAGGCGTAGCGCACAGCATCCCGGTAATCAACCCAGGGGCCAGTGTTGCGCTCGAGCCAGCGTTGCTCTGCTTCTCCCTGAACATCTGTCCAGTTTCTGTTTTCAAAAGCAGGGTCTCGTGCTAACGATCTACCCAGGTAGTAGGCAGGTTCATAACTGGTATAAGTAGCACCACCGCCATACGTTGTGGTGTAGTGATCATAGTAGGCATCGGCCAAATTTTCGGGTACTGGTGCATGACGATAAGTAGCACGTTCCCTTTCAATCTGCTCAGAGGTGTAGTTTTCAGCTTTAGGATCAAAAGCTTCATAACCATGATCCCGCCAGTCTCTTGCACGTTCGTCAACATTTACAGGGTGGTGACGGTTAAGAATATCTCTGGCATTAGTGGCGTTTGCCTCATCAACTTTAACCATTACGATGGAGCCCCCACGGCGAACACCCTCAGCATAGTAGTGAGCCCGTTCTTCGGGTACACCAGCATTAACCAGCGCCCCCGCAATACCACCCGAAGCGGCGCCAATTCCTGCACCAACCAGCGTTGAAACGATCGGGCCAGCGGCTAAGGCTGGACCAACACCTGGAATGGCTAACAGCCCAAGGCCCATAAGCAAACCGCCTATACCACCAATGGTTGCACCAATTCCTGCACCAGCGGACGCCCCTTCACCAGCCGTCATTTCTTCATGCGTGACAGTCTGGTAATTTCCTTCTTCATCAAAATAGCGTGAGTAGGTTTCATCGGAGGCGTTAGCCACCAAACTAATATCATTGTTTTCATAGCCGTTATCGTGAAGATCACGGACAGCTGCTCTTGCCTGTGAAAGATGGTCAAAAAGACCTGTTACTGTTTGTGCCATGCGTTTTTCTCCATTTCTATAAAAGTGTTATAAGTAAGGCCCAAATCTTATTAAGTTCGTTCTAAATTTCATTCAGAATTGCTATCTAGGCAAAATTACATTGAACTCCCTTCAATTTCTCCTAAATTTTCAAGACTTGTATAAAGAAAATAGGTTCACGCTTGCGTGAAGGCATCCGTTACAAGTCCTAGTTGCAAAACAGACGCAATATTTTGGTTCCGTAAGCCGTTGAATAGTTAAGCGTCTATATCTACCTTAAAAGTCTGGAGAAAAAGAAAGTAGAGGTCGTCGTACGCCGTGAGCTATACGCTTTTACCAGCGCGAGAGTACCCTTATACTTATTTTTCTTCATCTAACTCACAGGTTTTGCTGCCGCCCTTTGAAGCGCTAAAATCTTAGAAGAAGCGACTCTTTTTGTATCTGATTGGGCTCGAGCTACCCTGGGGTCTCCACACCAGCTAACACCCCAAACCGCAGGGCCTCTGTATACTTTTATATATGAAGTTAGGGAAATTGTTGATCTGGGGATGCCTTTTGCTGCGGCTTTCAGTAGGCTTTGCCCAACCCTATATTGCGGCAGAAGGCTTTGACCGCCCTTTTGCAGTTGCCAGTAGTCAAACCACGCCTGACGTGCTCAGCGTAAATGACAACGGCACAGTATTTGCTTACTGGCGCGACCGAGATGGCCTGTACCGGAAATCTCTGGAAAAAAAGGGGGGGGCTACTGAACAGCTTATTACGGTGAATGGCCTGAGAGATATGGAGGCAGCCCAACGCGGTAGCGATTTTGCCCTGTTAACCGTCATCCAGGATAGAACAACAGGAAAAACGGTACATAAGGTACGCTGGAACGAGCAGGAACAAACTGTACTCGAGACCCTGGCACCTGGGCATATGGCACTTAGCCTTGGGCCTGCTGGGCCTATTGTCGCCTATAGCCAAACCATTGACGCTACTGATCGGCTTTTTATCTGGCGTTGGAATGAAGGGGCGAAAGAGGTCTACCAATCAGATTTATCGCTGGAGAAAATTGATCTTGCCCTGGATGACAGTGATCATTTGTACCTGAGCTGGCTCGAGGGCAGCAACGACCGGGCGGCCGTCGGGTTTAGTCAAAGTAATTGGACAACAAACTATCTAAGCCTTGGAGAGGAAGATTCGGCAGAGCCTGTGAGTTTAGGTCCGGCCAGTAACCGAGGCATTCAGTACGTTACCAGGCTGATGCCTGCAAACAGCGCCATGTACCTTGCCTGGCGCTCAGAAGATGAAGGGCTTAATTTAGCAAGGCTTGGGGGAGAAACCCTGCGACTCGAGCCCGGCTATCCGGTAGGCATAGCGGACAATTATTTTTACTGGACAAGCGGAGCAAGCATTCGCAGGCTCGAGTTGAGCGCAGGAGCAGAGACCCTAAGCAATGTTATTTGGGCACCCACAACCATTGAACTTGCTGACCTGAGTTTTAGTAACGGCAAAACCTACCTGAGCTGGTACGGGGGCTCGAGCTCTAATTATCAGATTTACGGCGCTAATAATGTCAAAGCCATCAGCTTAAGCTGGCAAGACAGGCTGGCAAAAGCCCTGCAAATCATACCTTATGGTTTGTGGCAGGGAATTGGCAGTCGGCTGATTTTAAGCTTGCTTGTTGGCATCTTGCTCAGTCTTGGCTTTGCGCCCCTCTACTGGGTTTTAAGCCTGCTTGGTGCAAGGCTGGTGAAAGGGGGTCAGGCCAAGCCAGCAGGCATCGTCATAGCCTGGCTAGGCATGCTGACGTTACTGATCGTGGCCTATTTTCGCTCGAGTACTCCCCTAACCGCTCCTGGGGTTTTGAGCATTCCCGTGGCACTTGGCCTGGCCTCTTTGATTGTTTGGCTACGCCTGCGCCATCTGGATACCGAAAACCAGACAGCCATTTTGCTCGGCTCTTTGCTGACTACCTTTGTCAGTATTGCTCTCTTATCTCTCATTCATTTTCCAGGCTGGGTTGAGCCTTACATAAGCGGCTTTTAGAAGGTGTCCGTTTTTCTGGGTTTAACCAAGGACAACCCCGACTCACATAGTCCTTACTCCTCTTGAAATCACAAAATCTGGTACACCGACACTGTTAAGGTTGCAAGCGACTGCCGTCTCTAGGGAAAGCTCTGGCAAAACGCACATTGCTTATCCCGAGTAGCAAAGCCGTAATACGCTCAGCGCCAATGGCAAAACCACCATGCGGCGGCATCCCATGTTTAAAGACTTCAAGATAGCCACTAAAGGCTTCAGGGTCCATTTTGCGTTTTTTGAGTTCCTCAACCAGGACATCATGCTGATGTACCCGCTGCCCGCCACTGGTAATTTCTACACCTCTAAAGATTAAGTCAAGGCCTCGAGTCAAACCATCTTCAATTGGATAGGTGTAAAACGGACGCGCTGCCTGCGGATAATGGGTTACAAAAACAAAATCGCTATCATGCTCTTCTTTGGCCCAGCGACTAATCAGGCGTTCGGCTTCGGGGTCAAGGTCTTTGCCACCTGTTTCATAGTCATACTTTTCTTTTATGAGCTCTCTGGCTTCCATCAACGGAATGCGCGGAAAGGCCACGTTGACATTGGGCAAACTGGCCTCAAACAGCGAAAGTTCGTGCTGGCAAACTTCGCCAACTTGGTTCATCATGCTTTTGAGCAGTGCCTCCTCTAAATCCATGACGTCACTATCACTGTCAATAAAGCCCATTTCTACATCTAGCGATAGATACTCGGAAAGGTGACGACTGGTATGACTGAGTTCAGCACGGTACACCGGGGCAACCTCAAAGACACGCTCGAGTACCCCCACCATAATCTGCTTGTACAGCTGAGGCGACTGAGCCAGATAGGCACGTTTGCCGTAGTAGTCAACCTCAAACAAGTTTGCACCACCCTCGGCACCCGCAGCCACCAATTTAGGGGTAAATATCTCCGTAAATCCCTGACTGTTTAAAAAGGAGCGAAAACCTTTAACCAGTTCAGCCTGTACTTTCATCGTTGCCTGAGCTTTTACCCCACGTAGCGATACATGGCGGTACTCTAACAGGGTGTCAGGGTTGGCATGCCAGTCTTCTTTAGGAATTTCAATGGGCGCAGGTTGCGTCGCCTCAGATATCACATTTAGGCTTTTGGCCTGAACTTCCAGGCCACCTGGGGCTTTTTTAGCCTCTACAACTTTGCCTACCACTTCGACACAGCTTTCATGCAGTGGGATTTCCGTTTTTTCAAAAACGCACTGCACAATGCCGCTTTTGTCTCTCAGGATTAAAAAACTGATGCCACCTAGCTGCCTGCGGTTATGCACCCAACCCTGCAAACTAACCTCTTCACCTAGTTTATCTTTCAAGTCAGAAACAAGAACTCTGGACATACTTACTCCTAGCTAAAAACACGCAAAGAAAAACCCCGAACCCTAGGGCTCGGGGATGCATGCATTCGTATTTCGACGCTACGCCCCGAGCCTACAACCCAAATTATCGTCATCGAAGCGGGGAAAAGCGTTCATCACTGCCGGGGATGATAGCAAGCTTTTCGAGTTTAAGTCAACCAAAAGAGACCTAAAGTGCTGGCTTTTCTTAACCTAGCTGAAAACGATCTGTCTACGCGACTATGCTAAAAGTAATCTTGCCTAAGTCAGATGAGGTGAATTTGCCATTATTGGGGCCATACCCAATCTGACAATATAACGCTGCGCTCCTTCTTTTTGATTGTATTTCTGCAAAAGCTCAAACATTTCCTGCTGCAACTTTTTGGCATCTTCAAAGTCCAAGTAGACATTATCGCGCCAGGAGCTAAGGACAGCTGGGCGATCGGGGTCAAGCATAGTGTAGTTGGTCTCGGGGGTAACAGCCGTTTGAATTTGTAAACGGCCTCTGGCATCTTTGTAGATACGTGTGCCCCAGGTACCAACATCATCAACTCGAGCCTGCACCACGCCGCGCCGCAGCATAACCGCCCAGTAAAGGTCACGTTCACGCATCATGACTTCTAAGGTTTCAGCGGTAGTTGCCTCATAAGGTACAAAAAAGATATCGGCCTTTGTTTGATAGTGCTTTATCGCCCGACCGCCGCGCTTTTCGAGCCTTACGACCTCGAGCAAGCCCAGGTCTAGAAAACGCCTGACCCTTGCCAAAACGGTATTGGCCTTTTCGCCCGTTTCTTGAGCCGCCTGATTTACTGTACACGACCGACCTAAGAAGGGCTCGAGCTGCCTCAAGGTCTTGGGGTTCATAAGAATATCTGCCGCTTCTGACCCGCTAATAATTGCTACTCTAGATGATTGTGCTTCTTCCATATCATGTAGCTTACGCCCAAACTAGAAAAAAAGGATTGTTGATGCTACTTAAGCTTGATCATATTCAATTAGCAATGCCAGAGTCTGCTGAAGAAGAGGCCCGAGCTTTTTACGCCCATCTATTAGGGTTAAAGGAAGTGGAAAAGCCCGAGGCACTAAAAGCTCGAGGAGGCGTCTGGTTTGAGTTAAACGGCTTTGGCATTCATCTCGGGGTAGAAAAAGACTTTCGCGCGGCAAAAAAAGCTCATCCTGCCTTTTGTGTAACAGACCTAGATGCCCTCTTTGCTCGACTCGAACAAGCGGGAATAATGCTAGCGTGGGATAATAGTCTGGCAGATGTCCGGCGTTTTTATGCCTATGATCCTTTTGGTAATCGACTTGAATTCCTTACGGCGGACGGTCTCTAATGCGTAGAAAAGCTAAACTGGTAAATAAAACTACAAAGGAGTTGATATGGCAGAGCATAAGCAAAAAAATTCGTTTGGCAGTAAAGAAAGTCTGAAAGTCGGTGGGCAGAGCTACGACTATTACCGACTGGCTAAGCTAGAAGAAGATGGCGTTGGCAATGTGAGCCGTTTGCCCTTTTCGATAAAGGTTTTGCTCGAGTCCGTCCTGCGTAACGAAAATGGCTATGACGTTACCGAAGAAGATGTGCGCAATGTAGCTGGCTATGACCCCGCGCAACCTGCTCAGGTAGAGATTCCTTTTAAGCCTGCTCGCGTTATTCTGCAAGATTTTACAGGTGTACCAGCAGTCGTTGACTTAGCAGCACTGCGCAGTGCCATGAAGCGCATGGGCGGCGACCCTAAAAAGATTAACCCTCAGGTTCCTGTTGATCTGGTCATTGACCATAGTGTGCAAGTCGATGAATACGACAGCCCTTTTGCCCTTGCAAACAATGCCGCTATCGAGTTTGAGCGCAACCGCGAACGCTACGAGTTTTTGCGCTGGGGCCAGAGCGCCTTTGATAACTTTAGAGTGGTTCCACCTGCCAGCGGTATTGTGCATCAGGTGAACCTCGAGTATATTGCCAAAGGTGTGCAGTTAAGCGCCAACAATGAGCTTTACCCGGATTCGCTGGTTGGTACTGATTCTCACACCACCATGATTAATGGTCTGGGTGTCGTGGGCTGGGGTGTGGGTGGCATTGAGGCTGAAGCGGTTATGCTTAACCAGCCCATTTATATGCTCATGCCTGAAGTGATCGGCTTTAAGATCACAGGCAAACTTAAAGAGGGCGTAACTGCCACTGACCTGACCCTGCGCGTTACTGAAATGCTCCGTAAAAAAGGTGTGGTCGGTAAATTCGTCGAGTTTTATGGTGCTGGTCTTAGCAGTATGACGCTGCCTGACCGTGCCACCATTGCCAACATGGCACCTGAGTACGGCGCAACCATGGGCTTTTTCCCGGTAGATGCCGAAGCGCTACGCTACCTCGAGCAAACCGGTCGCCTGCCTGACGAAGTTGCTGCAGTTGAGGCCTACTGCAAAGCTCAGGGCATGTTCCGTACGGACGACACGCCTGACCCAGAATTCGCAGATACTTTAGAGCTTGACCTTGCAAGTGTTGAACCCGCCCTTGCTGGCCCCAAACGCCCTCAAGACCGCATCACACTTTCCAATATGAAATCGCAGTGGAATGAAGGCTTAACCAAGCCCATTGGCCCCTCTGGCTTTGGCCTAAGTGAAGACAAACTTGGCGCTACAGGTTCTGCAAGCATTGAGCGTCACGGTGAAAAACACGACTTTACCCTGAAACACGGTGACGTTGTCTTAACAGCTATCACCAGCTGTACCAATACGTCAAATCCGAGTGTCCTAATCGCCGCAGGCATTGTAGCGAAAAAGGCTGTTGAGCATGGTCTTCAGCAAAAACCCTATACCAAAACCAGTCTGGCCCCAGGCTCTAAAGTAGTTACCGAGTATCTAACCGATACCGGCTTACTGCCTTACCTCGAGCAAATTGGGTTCGGTGTGGTTGGCTACGGCTGCACTACCTGTATTGGTAACTCTGGCCCCCTCCCTGACCCTGTTGTTAAAGCCATCAATGAAGGAGACATTGTGGCTGCCAGTGTGACCTCAGGCAACCGTAACTTTGAGGGCCGGGTCAACCCCCACACCAGAGCCAACTATCTGGCAAGCCCGCCGCTGGTTGTCGCTTACGCTCTGGCTGGAACCGTAAATATAGATTTTGAAACTGAGCCCCTTGGCAAGGGTAAAGATGGACAGAATGTTTTCTTACGAGACATCTGGCCTAGCACCCAGGAAATCACCGCCCATATGAGTGCCGCCATGAAGCCCGAAGTCTTTGAAAAAATCTATAAAGGCATCGAAGAGTCAAATGAAAAGTGGAATGAAATTCCAATCCGTGGTGGCGAGCTTTACGACTGGAACCCCGATTCCACCTATATCCAGGAACCTCCATTCTTTGTCGATATGAGTGAAAAACCTGGAAACATTGAGTCTATTGAAAAGGCCAGGGTGCTGGTCAAAGTTGGCGATAGCATCACCACAGACCACATTAGTCCGGCAGGCAATATTTCTAAAAACAGTCCGGCAGCCAAGTATTTAGTAGACAATGGTGTTGAGCCCGTTGACTTTAACTCTTATGGGAGTCGCCGGGGTAATGACCGGGTGATGACCAGAGGTACCTTTGCCAACATTCGTCTGCGTAACCAGCTGGCTCCAGGCACCGAAGGTGGTGTGACCACTGACTTTACCGATGGTCAGGTCAAGAGTATTTACGAAGCCTCGCTCAATTACAAAGCTGCCAATACCCCTACTCTTATTCTGGCAGGCAAGGATTATGGCATGGGCAGTAGCCGTGACTGGGCTGCTAAAGGCACTTATCTTTTAGGCGCTAAAGCCGTTATTGCTGAAAGCTTTGAGCGGATTCACCGTAGCAACCTGATTGGTATGGGTGTTTTACCGCTACAATACAAAGCTGGCCAAACGGCTGATAGCCTAGGCTTAACGGGTAAAGAGTCTTTTAGCATTAAGCTGGATGATAGCCTTAAGCCCCTCTCTGAGCTAAAAGTAGAGGTGACTCGAGAAGACGGTAGCAGTTTTGACTTTATGGTGATCTGCCGGATTGATACCCCTGTAGAAATCGACTATTACCGCAATGGTGGCATTTTGCATGCCGTTCTAAGAAACATCTACGCTCGAGAAAAAGCGCAGGCTTAAATACTGAAGATCAATAAAAAGGGTCGCTTTGCTGCGACCCTTTTTTATGCTTCTACGACCAAAAGACTTGGATGATGCCCAAGTTGGAGTCATCTAAAGGTACACTCTCACAAGCAGTTCCAAGGTCATAAAAGACATTAAAACGGCACTTTGGCATACGCTCAGGAAACCAGTTGAAACAGACCTGCCATTCCCTGACCACCCCCAACACACATGCTTATAATGCCAAACTCTTTACCGGTTCGGTTCATTTCGGCAAATAGGTCAGCCGCGATCCGTGCGCCTGTTGCCCCTAAAGGGTGACCCAGGGCAATCGCACCACCATTCACGTTTAGCTTTTCATCAGGTATCGCAAGCTCTCTTTGAGAGTAAAAAGCCTGCGAAGCAAACGCCTCATTGATTTCAAAAAGATCAATATCATTAACGGTCATACCAACTTTTGTCAAAAGTTTACGAATGGCTGGTACTGGCCCAATGCCCATAATTTCGGGTGGCACACCGACAACCGCAGCCTGCATAAAACGTGCCAGAGGCTTAAGCCCTAAAGCCTCTGCTTCTTCTTTAGACATAATAAGGGTCATGGCGGCCCCATCATTCATGGGACTACTGTTGCCCGCAGTAACCGTGGCAGCTTCATCATCAGCAAAAACAGTTTTCAGACTGGCGAGTTTTTCCAGGCTGGTATCAGCTCTTGGGCCTTCGTCTCTGCTAACAGTGACTTCGTGCCACTTGCCTTCTTCATCTTTGACTCGAGTCTCAACCGGAACAACATGTCCTTCAAACTTCCCCTCTTGCCAGGCCCGCACTGCCTTCTGCTGCGATTTAAAAGCAAACTGATCCTGCTCAGCACGACTTATACCAAACTTTCTGGCCACTGCTTCCGCGGTCTGACCCATGCTGTGATAGGCTTCGGGCTGCTCTTTTAGCAATTTTTTGTTGAGTGTTTCTTTGATATTAAAACCGCCCATAGGCACGCGGCTGGTACAATCACTACCACCCGCCAGAACCGCATCATTCATACCTAGTATGACCGAATGGGCAGCTTGCGTTATGGTTTGCAGACCACTGGCACAAAAACGGTTAATGGTGGCAGCAGCCACCGATACAGGCAAGTCGGAAAGTTGCACAGCAATGCGGGCAAAATTATAGCCAGCTTCGCCCTCTGGATGCGCATTTCCTAACAGAAGATCATCGACTTTAGCAGGATCATAGCCAACTTTTCTAAGCGTCTCATTGATGACCAATGCAGCCAGATCATCGGGGCGGGTATCTTTTAACATGCCTTTATGGGCGCGCCCAACAGGTGTACGCAGGGCACTTACAATCACAGCTTCTCGCATTCGTTTCCTTTCACAGACAGATTGGAGCATAGAACGCTGCCTAGCTCACCAGAATTTTGTACTGAGTATAGCCTTTTCACCCCGACCCTAACGTTTTATTTTGCATCCCGCCAACGCTTTTGTGCTAACTGACAGCTACTTCCACGCTCTATGAGGCATACTAGACTAAGGTACATGATGAAAGCAGTTCTCCGATTTGGTCAGCAGGCCTTTATTCAAAACCTGATTTTATTTTGCTTATCCATAGGCTTTAGCTTTGCCTTGTTAGTGGCAAGAAGCTACTACAGCGGCACCACTTATTTTAGTTTTCTGGTCTGGAACTTGTTTTTGGCCTTTATTCCTTTTGCACTGAGTAGTTTTATCAAGCTCAAAAAAAATCTGCCGCTTCCCTTTTTTTTGGTGCTTGCGTTTATCTGGTTACTCTTTTTCCCCAATGCCCCTTATATCCTGACAGATCTTTTTCATTTACGCACCCGCCCGGGTTCTCCCTTATGGTTTGACCTGGTTGTCATTTTATCGTTTGCCTGGAACGGTCTACTCTTAGGCTTTGTGTCTCTGGCTGACATGCAAAAAGAAGTCAAAGAACGTTTTGGTCCGCTAAGCTCGAGTCTCTTTGCTGTCCTTTCCTTATTTTTAGGCAGCTTTGGCATCTATTTGGGACGCTTTTTACGCTGGAATAGCTGGGACCTGTTAACCCAACCCTTAAAGCTCTTGCAAGATATCTGGATACGCTTCGCCAACCCTTTAGATCACCCAGGCGCCTGGGGCGTCACCCTGATTTTCTCGATATTTTTAGGTCTTTGCTATCTCATGCTTACTCAGCTCAGCTACGCAACAAAAGACAAAAGTAAAGGTATGGGCTAAACGCACCTCACCCATCTTGTCCTTAAGGTATACTTGACTTCGCTTGATTCGAATGCGTACTTTATTCGTTCTATCCATGATACTTAGTCTGGGGCTTCTCTTTAGTGCCTGCTTTAATAATAATGGCAAGGCAGCAGCTCAAAGCGAGGCAAACTCGAGTACTGTAGCAAAAGCGGTGAGTGAAGCTGAAAATGAAGTTGATTTAAAGGTCAATATAAAAGTCAGTGTAAAAGACCCCCCGGCTCTGGTTCTCTTTCCTGATTCTGACCCCTTACCCTTTGATTTAAAACAAGACTTTTTTGAGGCTTATAAGGCAGAAAGCTGGCCCGAAAACGACACCGGAGATTTGTATGGCTCCATGCCCTATCAGGTGCTTTTTGACGGTCTACTTGGCGAAGATGCCATTGAAGTGGTACGAGGCACCAGTGGACATGCACTCCGGTTAAACCCAGCTGTGCCAGAAGATGTTTATAGTACCCATGCTAGCCTGGTTGCCACGACTTTAACCGGGCAGATTCCAGCTAACTTTTTCTGGTTTGAAGTGGATATGACAACAGAAAAGCAGCTGCGTGACAAACCCAATCTCTGGGAACGTGGCTGGGTTGCCTGGAACTTAGAAGCCAACAATGACCCCAAACAAACAGCAGTGCTGCGCCAGGTTGTGCCCTATACTTTTTACTATTTTTATGTCAAAGAAAGTGATACGACCTTTCCTGGGATTGAAGTCGGCAAGCTCGAGCCCGCCAACTCTGACACTTGGGACTGTGCCTTTGATGTTTCACCCGACATTGCTACTCCAAATATCGACTGTGATAACGACGGCAAAGTTGATGATGTCATCTACGGGGCTCAGCGCTTTTTTCCCTTTCGCTTTGACCCAGAAGAGCCCATGCATGAAACCGGAGACTGTCTGGTCACCTCTTCCCTGCCCCGCTTTGGCTTTGGCGTAGGCAAGAAGCACACTTTCCGCATTTTGCACCATCAGGACAGCTTTGAAATTTACTGGTTAAAACAAACCCTGGAGGGTGAAACCGTAGCGCAAAAACTGGTCAGCTGTCAGGATTTGCTTAATCCTTATACTCAGGGAAGCATTGCTTTTTATAGTGAAGATGCCACGGTTCTCTTTGATAATTTTAGAGTTCAGGCGTTTGAGGTTGCTAATGTAGAACCTGAGTTAGCGGCAAACAGTCCAGCAGCTACAGACACAGCTGCTAGCGAAACCGATACCTTGCCAGAACCTTTTGGTGTTCGCTACCAGCCCCCCTCACTACAGATTGACGACCTGCCCGACTTGCCAAAGACCTTAGAATAGGTTCATGCAAGATGGATTTTTCTTTTCAATTGAAGCTGAGCAGGGTAAGGCTCGAGCTGCCACTTATCAGACCCCCCACGGCATCATCGAAACCCCGGCTTTTGTTGCCGTAGGTACCCAGGCCAGCATCAAAGCCATAAGCCCAGAGCAAGCCAAAGCAGCAGGCACACAGGTTATTTTTGCCAACACCTACCATCTCTATTTGCGACCAGGACAGGAAACGGTTGCCAGGCATGGAGGCGTGCATAAGTTTATGAACTGGCATGCCCCAGTACTTACCGATTCAGGGGGGTTTCAGGTATTTAGCCTGGGTGCCAGCATTGAACATGGTGTCGGTAAAATTGCCAATATCTTTCCAGGGGAAGAAGGCGGTGTACTTTCCAGTACCGCTGTACGCAGCCAAAAAGGCAAGTCACTGGTAAAAATCAGCGAAGACGATGTGCGCTTCCGCAGTCATATAGATGGCAGTGAACATATCTTTACCCCAGAAAAGAGCATTGCTATACAACGCCAACTTGGGGCCGACATCATTCTGGCGTTTGATGAGTGCACCAGTCCTTTGCACGACAAACGCTATACCCAAAAAAGTGCCGATCGTACGCACCGCTGGGCCAAGCGCTGTCTTGACTATTTTGAAGCACATGACCCGGTTCATGGCTATGCGCAGATGCTTTATGGCATTATTCAGGGAGGCGCTTTTCAAGATATCCGCACCGAGAGTGCCCGGGTTATTGCCTCTATGCCTTTTGACGGTATCGCCATAGGCGGCAATCTGGGGAATACCCTTTCTGATATGTACGCCATTTTGGACTGGACCATTCCCGAATTACCCAGAGACAAACCGCGTCATCTCCTGGGCATTGGCGATATTCCGAGTATTTTTGAGGCAGTTGAACGCGGAGTGGACACCTTTGATTGTGTTAGCCCAACGAGAAATGCACGCAATGGTGGTCTGCTGAAACGCTTTGATGATGAAGGCAAGCCTCTGGACAAGTTCCGCATTAATATTCGTAATGCCAAATTTGCCGAGGATACCAGGCCCATAGATGAAAGTTGTTCTTGCTACACCTGCCAGAACTACAGCCGCAGCTATCTGCGACATCTTTTTAAAGCAGGGGAACAGCAAGCGCACAGCCTGGCCACAATTCATAATCTCCAGTTTATGGCTGATCTGATGGCTAAGATTCGTACGGGTTTAAAAGAGGGTTATTTTTCTGACTTGAAAAAAGAGTGGCTGGAACCTCTCAGGCAGCACTAGATTCCTGCCCAAGTTGTAATACAGATGTCATATTTTTAACACTATGATAGGGGGATGGTCATTCTGGGTTACTCTGTGCAAACCACCTGGTATATTTTGCCCTATGCCCTATCTGCTTTATTTACCCTGTTTGTGGCCAGGCAAAGCTGGCAAAAGCGACCCGCAAAGGGTGCTGCCTGCTTAAGCCTTATGCTTCTGGGCTCGAGCATCTGGACCCTTGGCGACATCTTACTTATCCTCTTTCCCTTTTATGAACTGAATATCCTCAATCATGTTATTTTGTTTTCAGGTGTTTTCGCTGCCGTATTAGGTTGGTTTTTCTTTACCGCTACCTATACCGACCACCACTTTTTATTACAGAAACGTCAGATCTGGCTTTCTTTTCTGGTTCCAGCCCTTATCCTTGGGCTCATTCTTAGCTCAAATTATCATCATTTGTTTTTTGCGCAAGTCCATCTAGAGAATTCGCATGGTTTGCACCTTCTCAAAAGTGAGTATGGTGTTTTTCATGACTTTGTCTGGTTGCCTTTTGCTTATTTTGCCATGTTTTATGGCATTATTCGACTTATTTATAGCGCCATTCGCTCAAATACTTTTTATCAGCGACAAAACCTTATCCTCATTGCTGGCGTCACCATTCCGCTACTGCTTGACCTGGCCACCACAACCTTTAAAATCAGCTTTGTTACCAATCTTTTTATCAGCGAAATTGCCCCTCTCAGTTTTGGTGTTACTGGCGTTCTCTATTTTTGGGCCCTATATAAACGCAAGTTACTGGATATTGCGCCGCTGGCTCATAAGGTTGTCTTTAATACGATTAATACTGCCATTATTAGCCTCGATCAAAAACAAAGAATTGTCGAGTTAAATCCTTCAGCTGAAAAACTACTTGGGTCTAACAATGTCCAGGCGCTTGGTCAGTCCTTTACCAGCATCATAGAGCCCCTTGTTAAAGACGAACGCCTCAGTAATTTATCAGGGGAAATTGGTAAGTTATCTTTTAGTCTGGGAGAACTTCATTATGAATTGCAGAACAATGTCATTCGAAGTAGCAAAGGTAGTTATCAGGGCTCAGTCGTCCTCATTTATGATGTCAGCGATCAGCTCTTAATCCAGAGATCACTTAAAACGCAACTTGATGAAACCCAGAGGCTCGAGAACCAGTTACGCGACCTGTCCTTTAAAGACCCGCTAACAGGCGTCTATAATCGGCGCTATCTTTTTGAAGCTGGCGAACAGCTATTTAAGCAATGCCGCTCAGACCATGAAGGACTTTGCGCTATCATGTTTGATCTGGATCACTTTAAACATATCAATGATAGCTATGGTCATGGGGTAGGCGATCAGGTGCTAAAAGAAATGGCCAGACGTATCAGTAAAAGTATTCGTGCAACGGATATACTTGCCCGCTATGGCGGCGAAGAGTTTGTTCTTTTGGTGCCCAGTATTGACTCAGGCCTTGCCGCTAAGATTGCCACGCGAATTCACCAGCTCATATCAAGCAAAGACTATGTACTGGCAACGCAAACCTTAACTGTTACTGCCAGTGTCGGGGTTGCTCTTTCAAATGCTGAAAGCCAAAGTCTAAGTCAACTGTTAGATCTGGCTGACCATGCTTCCTATAAAGCAAAGCAGACCGGGCGTAACCGTGTTTGTTATCAGGCCTTAGGTATGACAAGCGTCTAAAAATTCTTATCAATCAGGTCAATGCTGGTACCGTCCTGCGTAAGCCAGCGTACGATACCAATGCTGGGGACAAAAAACAGGTCAAGCACCGTTTGCGCCCCAGTACTGGTAATGGTCTGCTGGCGAATTTGCAGCGCATTAAAACGCCCGGCCTGGGTTTGCACACCGCGTACGGCGACCACTTCAGCATTGATAGAAATATCAAAATCAGCTACTTTGGCACTACTTGACCAGGTTTGGCCTACCGCTAAGGGCGGCGCAGGAAAAAACGTTAAAAAAGGGCTATAGATAAGGGTTTGCCCGCCAGCTGCCGTCCCGATGGAACGCACGCCATTTCCATCATAGATAAGGTAATCTTCAGAAATAGGGGTACCCTGCAAATAGTGAACCAGGACCTGAGCACTTTGACCTGAAACAGCTTTTACGCCCTCAAACATTTGGGTTTCACCGTTGCTGTAGGTCCAGGCTAGACCCTCTCGAGCCGGATAATACGCCTCTTGAGCAAGCGCAAAACAAAGCGCAGCTAAAAACAAAATAAGCAAATGCCTCATTAATAATCATCCTGACTGAGTTCTTTAGCCCTTAAGGTGGCAGCCTCAATAGCTTCCATAAGGCCATAGCGCACCCCATGCTTTTCTAGCGCCTTTACCCCAGCAATGCTGGTGCCCCCAGCACTCGAGACCTCATCTTTTAATTCAGCGGGACCCTGATGCTCCAGGAGTTTAGCCGTTGCCAGTAAGACCTGCCGGGCCAAATCTTGCGCGGTAGCACGGTTAAAGCCAACCCTGACTCCCCCATCGGCGAAAGCCTCTGCCACAATAGCCGCAAAGGCTGGCCCCGAAGCCGCCAGACCTGTAAATGCGTCAAAGAGATGTTCAGGCACATGGTAAACCGTACCAATGGCCTGAAAGAGCTTTTCAGAAAGCTCGAGGTCAGCCTGAGTCGCCTGAGGCAAAGCTGCCAGCGCGGTAGCGCTCAGTCCTAAACGCACCCCTAAGTTGGGCATAGCCCTAACCACCCGCAAACTACCAACCCGCTTGGCAATGGTACTGGCAGACACCCCGGCCATAAGCGAAATAAAGGAAGCACTGCGGTGAGCAATAAGCGGGGCAACATCATCAAAAAATTGCGGCTTAACTGCGATAAGAATGGATTCTGCCTGATGGATGGCCTCATCATCTAATGCGGCAACGCCAAAGGCTTTACAGAGCACTTCACGGCGGCTCGAGTTAGGGTGATAAATGCCAATTTCACCAGCATTCAAAATACCAGCTTTAAGGGCACCCGTTAAGACGGCACCGCCCATTTTGCCAGCTCCGACAATAGCAAGTTTGATGGCTTGCTTTTTCTTGGTGGTCATACTAGGGCACATTGTAACGTCATAGGCAAAGCATTTAGCAAGCGAATTCTGTGAACTAGTTTATATGTAGACTTCATCAATAAAATCTAAGCATGTTGGGAACTTCACTATCAGCACGCTAATGCTGAGAATCTGGCAAATTTTTTCTACTACTATTCATCAAACGCTAGTCATAGAAAAGCAGAAACCTGCCTTTTAAGCACGAATAATATCAAGGTCAAACTTTTCATAAGGCGTTAGCAACTCTTGAGCAGTGTTGTGCTCAACGATCAGGGTACTTACCTGACTGACTGGCGTAATGACATAGGCCGATGCTACCCCAAGTTTTTCATGCGAAGCTAAAACAATGGTTTCAGCAGCATGCTGACTCAGGGCCTTTTTCATATGCGCTTCTTCTAAATCTCCAGTGGTCAGTCCTATGTCCGGGTGGATACCCGTTAGCCCCATAAAATACATATCCGCATGAATATGAGATAGCGCCTCGAGCGCTGCTGCCCCTACCGTAACCACGGAGTGCTTAAAAAGTTTTCCTCCGATAAGCACCACGTCTATAGCAGGATGATTGACAAGCTCAATGGCAATACTGGGGCTATGAGTGACCACTGTTGCCGCTAATGTTTTGGGTAACTGTCTGGCAACTTGAACCGTCGTAGTACCCCCATCAAGTATAACGATTTGGCCTGACTGGATGAGGGTAGCGGCGGCTCGAGCAATAGCTAATTTGCCGTCACTGGCAATCGTTTGACGGGTAGTAAAATCTGCCAGAGCCGACGAGGCTGGTAAAGCACCACCATGTACCCGCTGAAGTAAACCCTCTTTAGCCAGTTCGCGCAAATCCCGTCTGATAGTGTCTTCGGAAAGACCCAGTTCCGTCGCTAAAGTTTTAGCGACTACCCGTCCCTCTTTTTTTAAGCTGTCTAAAATGTAGTGTTTCCGCTGCTGCGTTAGCATAAGCCCATTTTACACGAAAATGCTTGACATTGCACGAAATTACACGAATAATAGCGACAGACTAAAGGAGCAAAACGCATGAGTGAGCGAGTCAACATTAAAAAGGTAGAGGTCTTGTCAGATAATTGGTATGTCCTAAAGAAAACAACTTTTAACTATCTTCGTAACAACGGTACGTGGCAAACCCAAAGCCGCGAAACCTATGACCGAGGCAATGGCGCTACTATTCTCCTGTATAATATGGCACAAAAAACCGTAATTTTAACCAGACAGTTTCGCTTTCCAGCCTATATGAATGGTTTAGCAGATGGCCTGCTGATTGAAACTGCAGCAGGGCTGTTGGATGAGGCAAGCCCAGAAGAGCGCATTAAGGCAGAAGCAGAAGAGGAAACGGGCTACCGTATCAACAAGGTCAAACAGATATTTGAAGCCTATATGAGCCCCGGATCAGTAACCGAAAAGCTTTATTTCTTTATTGCTGAATATGAACCCGAGCATAAAGGAAAAGGGGGAGGTATAGAAGCCGAAGGCGAAGATATCGAAGTGCTCGAGCTTCCTTTTGCTAAAACCTTAGAAATGATCAAAACAGGCGAAATCAGGGATGCCAAAACCATCATGTTGCTGCAATACGCGGCCTTAAATCTCTTTCCGAACACAGCTAATGGGAAGTGAAGCTATTTGCTTTGTCAAAAATCTTAGCTTAATTATCTGTTTGTCAGGATAGACCTCACATTACGAAAGCTTAGGTACTTTGCCTGCGCTTAGCGTAGATGTACTCGAGTAGCAGAACAACAGCTATAGCCCCTACGGTATCTGCCAGCCAATCAAACACATCGACCTGACGCCCGGGAACAAAGTGCTGATGAAACTCGTCGCTAAGCCCATACAAAACGGTTAATGTAACTGCCAAACGCGGGTTGTCTGTAGCCATATAGAGAAAAAAGGCAAGAATACCAAAAACGCTTGCATGAATCAGTTTGTCGCCAAAAGGTACCAGAGAAAGCAGGCTTAGCGCACCACTCTCCGACTGACTCGAGAAATAAAAAAGGACGAGCATCCAGGCACAGGCCAGTGCCCAGTAGATAAACTTGGGGCTAAGTTTAGTGCTCAACAAGCTCAATTAAAACACCTTTTGCCCACTTGGGATGTAAAAAAACTACCCTGGTGCCTGCCCTTCCGGCTCTAGGTTCGGTGCTTATAAACTGGGCTCCTTCTGCTTCTAGGCGGGCAATTTCAGCCTCGAGCTTTTCTACCCGCAAAGCCACATGATGCAAACCCTCACCTCGTTTTTCAATAAAACTGGCGATAGGACTTTCGCTGCTGGTAGGCTCGAGTAGCTCGAGCAAACTATCACCGGCCTGAAGGGCGCGCACCTTAACATGTTGCGAGCTTACAACTTCATCTTCGCCTGCCATGGGTAAACCAATAAGCTGATAGGGCAAAGATGCTGCTGCAATATCTTTAACAGCAATGCCCAGATGATCTATCGGCAAGCCTTTAAGTGCTGCTGGAACTTTCACAGGTCTAGCCTAAACCCAATGACCAAGGGCTGCTTGGGTTTCTTTTTCATCCAGGTTTCGTTTCATAAAGTACAATCCCACCAAACCCAAAATAGCTGATATTTTTAAAGCCTAGTGTTCAGGTTTAGGTGCCATGATAACTAACAGCACAACATTGCTATCTGAGTCATTTTCTACACCGTGAGCTGTCCCAGCCTTGGCTATTACCGCGCTGCCTTCTGGCACCAGTTCCTGCTCATCACCAATTGTGATAAGCGCATCGCCTTCTAAAACAATATAAATCTTGTCTTCCTTAGCGTGACTATGCACCCGCTGAGACTGACCGGGCAAAAGGCAGTACTGATCGCAAAACATGTTCTCACTATCAAAGAGCGGAACCTTTTGCATTTTGTCTTGCCCAAAGCGCTGACTATCTTTTAATGAAACAATCTTCATGGCTCGAGCATATCACCTAAGGCATGTTTGACGGACGTGCTTCAAACTTTGCCGCCTTTTCAGCGAACTCTCTGGCAAACATCTTTATCTCCGCCATTAGCCCCTTATTGTTGGTAGCACTCTGATAGGTATCGGCCATCGTCAGCAAGGTTTGATAGAAAAAGTCATTCATATCATGAACGGTCATATCCTGAGTCCAGAGATCAATGCGCAAACTGTTTCTGGCATCAGCGTCCCAGAGCGCCAGTAGCATGGCTTTGGCTTCCTTATTCATATCAGCAGGCGCATCATCGGCTTCCCAGTTGATGCGTTTTACAGAATCGTCCTCACGGTAAACAGATAAACGAATATCGCTCTTGGTCATAGCCTCATCTTAACCCAAGAAAAAACCCTCCTCAGAAATCGAGGAGGGAAACTTAGTTAATACAATACCTTTAGCCTTCTAAGGCCATAAGAAAAGGTTCCTCAATGGCTTCGCAGACCCAGCGCAGAAATCTGGCGGCAGCAGCACCATCAATGAGGCGGTGGTCATAGGTCAGAGATAAGGGCATCATCATACGAGCGTCAAAGTTGCCTGTTTCCTTATTATAGACCGGCTCATAGCTGCCACGCGATACCCCAAGGATAGCCACTTGCGGCGGGTTAACAATAGGAGTAAACCCAGTACCACCAATGCCCCCAAGATTGGAAATGTTGAAATTGCCCCCCTGCATATCATCTGGGCTGAGTTTGCGGTCCCTAGCTTTGGCAGCCAACTCACCAAGCTCTTTGGCCAAATCGATGATATTTTTCCGATCGGCATCTTTAATTACCGGAACCAGCAGGCCATTAGGCGTATCGACTGCCACGCCAATATGCACATAGCTCTTATAAATAATCTCGTTGGCTTCGGTATCGATGCTGGCATTAAAATCTGGAAATTTCTTCAGCGCCGCAGCCGCGATTTTAAGGAGCATAGCCGTTGGCGTGAGACTGGCACCAGCCGCTTCAGCTTTGGGCTTATAGCGCTTTCTCAGGTTTTCAAATTCGGTACTATCTGCCTTATCAAAATGCGTGACCATAGGCACCGTTGACCAGGCCTGGGTCATGGAGCGAACAGTTGCCTTACGAATACCACTCATGGGCACGCGCTCAACCTGACCCCACTTGCTAAAGTCAGGAAGTTCAACTTTGGGCAGGGCAGGTGCAGCCGATGGCTGACTCGTTACAGGCGCACCTTGGGCAAATTGTCTGACATCTCCTGCGGAAATGCGACCCAAAATACCCGAGCCATTAATCTCTGCGATATCAACGCCCATTTCACGGGCCAAGCGGCGAACCGAAGGCGCTGCAGGAACCAGTTTCCGCTCAGCAGACTTGGTTTCTGGCCTAGGGCTCGAGCGTTCCTCGGTTTTTGCCGGGGCTGCGGTCGCCTTGGTTTCCGCTTTGGCTTCCTGTTTCTGCGCTGAGGCAGCAGGTGCAGCTGCACCACTTAGGGTCAAAATGGTTTGACCGACTTTTGCCTCATCTCCATTTTTAACGTTGATACTTTCAACCACGCCACTAACATTGGAAGGTACTTCAACTACCGCTTTATCAGTCTCGAGCTCAATCACGGACTGATCAACTTCGACCTTATCGCCCTGCGCTACCAAAATATTGACAACAGTTCCCCCGCTAATACCCTCGCCCAGTTCTGGCAGGACAAAGTTACTGCTGGAACTTTTGTCTGGTTCAGCTTTTGGCGCTTCAGCATCCGCTTTGGTCTTGGTTTCTTCGGCGGACTCTTTTTCAGGCTTGGCTTCTTGTGCCTGAGCGGAACCACTGCCTACAGTCAAAATCGTTTGACCGACCTGAACCTCATCATTGGCCTTGACACTAATGCTTTCTACCACACCGCTGACATTGGAGGGTACTTCGACTACCGCTTTATCGGTCTCGAGCTCCAAAATGGGCTGATCAACCTCAATCTTATCTCCCTCTGCCACCATAAGATTGACCACAATCCCTGAGCTGATACCTTCACCCACATCCGGGAGTTTAAATTCTGCCACAAAATACTCCTTAGCTAGAAAAGTCGATTTCTAAGACGGACATCCTAGAAACCGAAAAAATCATTTGACGTTAGCCTTTAAGCCTCATAAGGACTTAGTTTATCAGCTTTGATACCCAAATCTTTGATGGCTTTTGCTACCCCTTTGCTGTCTAGCTCGCCTTCCTGGCTTAGGGCATACAGCGTTGCCAGCACAATATGCTTGGCATCGACCTCAAAGAAATCACGAAGTTCAGCTCTTGCCTCGCTACGTCCAAAACCATCAGTACCAAGACTGTAGAAAGGTTTGGGTAAATGACGCCCAAGGGCATCTGGCAAAATCTTCATATAGTCAGAAGCAGCTACAAATACACCCGGTTCATCTTTTAGCTGGCTGTAGACATAAGCAGTCCGGGGCGTTTCATCAGGATGCAGGCGGTTCCAGCGGTCCGTTTGTAAGGCGTCAAAGTGCAGTTCCTTGTAACTGGTTATGCTCCAGACATCGGTGGCAACTTTGTAGTCGTTTTCCAGTATTTCTTGAGCCTTTAGCACTTCATTCATAATGGCACCACTACCAAAAAGCTGAGCTTTGAGCTTGCTGCGCTTTTTACTCGAGGGTTTAAACTTATACATCCCTTTGAGCACGCCTTCTTTTAGAGCGTCATGCTCTAAGTGCTCAGGCAAAGCAGGTTGGGCGTAGTTGTCATTGCCAACAGTCAGGTAGTAGAAAAGATCTTCCTGCTCTTCATACATGCGCCGCATACCCTCACGAATAATAATCGCCATTTCATAGGCAAAACTTGGATCATAGGCCTTCAGGTTAGGTATCGGATAGGCCAGTAAGTGAGAGTGTCCGTCCTGGTGCTGTAAGCCTTCCCCGGCAAGGGTCGTACGGCCAGCAGTGGCACCCAGCATAAAGCCTTTAATACGCATATCGCCTGCCAACCATGCCAAATCGCCAATGCGCTGGAAACCAAACATCGAGTAGTAGATAAAGAAAGGAATGGTGTTAACACCGTGCGTGGCATAAGCCGAACCTGCTGCAATGAACGATGACATAGAGCCAGCTTCGGTAATACCCTCTTCTAAAATCTGACCATCTTTAGACTCTTTGTAGTAAAGAAGGTTTTCCTTATCTACGGGTTCGTAAAGCTGACCACGGGAAGAAAAAATACCAATTTGTCTGAAAAGGGCCTCCATACCAAAGGTACGCGCCTCATCAGGAATAATAGGCACCACTAATTTGCCCCAATTTTCATCGCGCAGGAGTTTACGCAAAATAGTTACAAAAACCATGGTGGTTGAAACCTCACGGTCTTCGGTTCCTAACATAAACTCTTCAAAGGTCTCTTCTGAAGGCGCTGCCAGAGGTTCTGCTTTAACCAGGCGCTGCGGCACAAAGCCACCCAGTTTTGCTCTTTGTTCAATCAGGTATTTGTACTCAGGGCTATCTTCTTCTGGTTTGTAAAAGGGAAACTTCCCAATATCTTCATCACTGATGGGAATGTCAAAGCGGTCACGGAAAGTTTTGAGCTCATCTTCATTGAGTTTTTTCTGCTGGTGCGTAACATTTTTACCTTCACCTGCTTCGCCCAGGCCATAACCCTTAACCGTCCGGGCAAGGATAACTGTGGGCGAACCAGTATGGTCAAAGGCACGTTTATAGGCGGCATAGACTTTTATAGGGTCGTGACCACCGCGGTTAAGCTGCGCAATATCATCAATTGTCCAGCCTTCAATAAGCTCTTTCAGTTCGGGAGTATTAAAGAAATTATCGCGTAGTTCTTCTGCTCCAAAAGCAGCGTAGCGCTGTGACTCACCGTCTACCAATTTGCTAAAGCGCTCTACCAGAATACCTTTGGTATCTTTTTCTAAAAGTTTATCCCACTGGTGATCCCAGCAAACTTTAATGACATTCCAGCCTGCCCCTCTAAAGGAAGCCTCGAGCTCCTGGATTATCTGACCATTGCCAAAAACGGGGCCGTCCAGACGCTGCAGGTTACAGTTGATTACCCAGATAAGGTTATCAAGTCGTTCACGCCCCGCCATGCGAATGGCACCCAGCGTTTCTGGCTCATCGGTTTCACCATCTCCCAGGAAAGCCCAAACTTTGGCACTGCCCTGTTCAACCAGCTTGCGATTGGTCAGATAACGGTTAAACCTTGCCTGATAAATCGACATAATGGGGCCAAGGCCCATAGAAACGGTCGGGAACTGCCAGAAATTAGGCATGAGCCAGGGGTGCGGATAGCTGGATAAGCCTGGTTCATCCTGAAGTTCACGGCGGAAATTACGCAGGGCCTGCACAGGCAAACGGCGCTCTACATAGCTACGCGCATAAATGCCCGGACTGGCATGCCCTTGAAAGTAGATCATGTCAGCATCAACACCTGCATCGGGGCCGCGGAAAAAGTGATTAAAACCAACTTCGTAAAGCGTAGCGGCAGAGGCGTAGGTTGAAATGTGACCACCTATGCCATCACTTAATTTGTTAGCACGAACCACCATCGCCATGGCATTCCAGCGAATCAGATTGCGTATCCGCTTTTCAAGCTCGAGGTTTCCCGGGTAATCAGGTTCTTCGTCTACTGGTATGGTATTGATATAGGGTGTTTGTGCAGTAAAGGGAATCCTGACGCCATGCAAGTAGGCATGCTCCTCGAGCCGCTCAAGTATCTCGTAAACACGCTCAGCTCCCCCAGAAGCTAAGACATAGTCAAGGGACTCGAGCCACTCACGCATCTCGGTTTCGTTGAGTTTTTTAAGTTCCTGAGGCTCGAGTTGTGAGCGGTCACTGTTTAAAATTTCGTCTAAAACATCTGCCATTTAAGCAAACCCCTTTCTCGGTTTCCAACCTTTTCGGGTATAGATTGTAGGCATAAAACAAAAGTCAAGGCGAGTATCAAATCTATTTATTCTACGCCAGCTTAGACTTGAGTACAAACTTTACACCAAGTCCAAATCGTTGGCTAAAGCGCAATCCTCATGGTAGCGCAAAGGCTAGGCTTTAACTGTGTTTTTCCCAATAAACCTTGCCTCTACCCTGTTTATGACAGGACTCATCTGGTTTGTGCAAATTGTGCATTATCCGCTTATGGCCTCTGTACCCAAAGACGGCTTTCGCAACTATGAGCTTAGACACCGAAACCTGACTACCTATGTTGTACTGCTTCCTATGATGCTCGAGCTACTGAGCAGTTTTGTCCTCATCTTTTATTCTGAAGCTTTTATGAGCCGCTGGGAAACGGTTTTGGGTGCAAGCTTGGTAACACTGATCTGGTTTTCTACTGCTTTTTTGCAAGTACCTGCACATAGCGTTTTGGCACAGGGATTTCGTCACAAAGAACATAGCCAGCTACTTAAAAGTAACTGGCTAAGAACGACATGCTGGACTTTAAGAAGCGCTTTGGTTTTAATCTGGCTCTCGAGGCTGTTAGCCCTTAACACTCCCCATAGTTAAGCCTTCAACCAGGTAGCGCTGAGCATATATGTATACTGCCACCACCGGTATCGCCATGAGCAATGAAGCCGACATGAGCTGCCCCCAGGGATAAACATCACCAAAGACCAGGAGTTGTAAGCCTACTGGCAAAGTCTTTAGGTTTTCACTGGTGATAAAGACAAATGCAAAAAGAAACTCGTTCCAGGCGTTGGTAAAGGCAAAAAGCGTAACCGAAAGCAGAGCCGGCGCCGCTAATGGCAAAGTGATGCGCCAGAATGCCGTCAGGCGATTGGCGCCATCAATCAGGGCTGCCTCTTCTAACTCAACGGGAATTGAGCGAAAGTAGCCCAGCATAACCCAGGTAGCAAAGGGCAGTAAGAAGGTTGGATAGGTTGCAATAAGAGCAGCATAGGTATTAATAATACCTAGCGTTGTTAGGGTCTGATAGAGGGGAATAAAAAGCAGGGAAGCTGGCAAAAGATAGGTAACCAATAAGAGCGTCGTCAGGGTACGAGCACCCAAGAACTTGAATCTGGCCAGCGCATAAGCGCCTAAAGCTGAAAGAATGACAGAAATTGCGGTACTAGAGATCGCCACAATCAAAGTGTTTTTGAACCAGGTGATAAAAGACGTATCAAACAGGAGGGTCTTAATCTGTTCCAGCGTCCAGGGGCGAGGCCAAAAAATGGAGGTGAATTGCTGAATTTGCAAATCAGTTTTAAACGAAGTAATAAAAATCCAGTAAAAGGGAAAAAGTACAAAAATAAGCATGGGGGCGAGTAACAGCAGCCTGACCCCAACCCCTATACGCTCACGCTGCGCCCGTTTCATCTTGGGGCGACCCGCCATGATGGCGCGACTTAAGGCATTAAAACCGTTCACCAGCCACTCAAAGGGTAAGAGCACTAAATCAAGCAAGAGGCCAAAGGCTCGAGCAATCCCGTCTCCTATCCGTGAGAAAATGGTCTTTTTCTTGGCGGAACGTTCGGCACTAGGGTCACCCAGCATAAAACGTGACAAAATCATAATGAAGATAGCCATGAGCGGCGCCATGCTAAACGCTGTTGCAATCCCGGGGCCAAAGCGCAACCCAATAATGGCTTTTTCATAGGCCAGAATCGAGTAGACCCTGGTAGCGCCACCTGGTCCACCCCCTGTTAACAGAAAGATAAGCCCGAAGGTGTTAAAGGTAGAAATAAAAGATAAGAGTAACGTTACCGCAATGACATATTGGAGGCCTGGCAGCGTGATGTGCCGAAAGCGCTGAACAACGTTAGCTCCATCGACTTCAGCCGCTTCCACCAGTTCTTTAGGAATGGCCTTAAGACCTGCTAGCAACAAAATCGTATAAAACGGTATCCCCTTCCAGACATTTACGGCAATCACACTGGGCAAGGCCAGATTGTTTTCGGCTAACCAGGCAACCGGCCTATTTATAATGCCAAGACCTTGCAAAATAGGATTCAAGCCCCCAAAGACTGGATGATAAATACTGCGCCACGCCAGCGCCGTCACCACTTCCGGAGCAATCCAGGGTAAAAGCATAAGTCCTGTGAGCAAACCGCGCATAGGCAGGCGACTGTTTAAAATCAGAGCGATACTTAAACCAACAACAAATTTAACTGCCAGTGACCAGACGGTAAAGGAGATAGTATTGCGTAAAGAACTAATATAATCACTATCACTAAATAGGCGAACATAATTTCTTAAACCGACAAATTGCTCTTTTCCGGTCATAAAAGAGCGAACCATCATACTGTCCCAAAGCGCACTAATAAATGGCCATAAAATGAGCCCCGCCATAAGGATGACCGTAGGTAATATAAAAGGCAAAGCGACTTTCCAGTCACGCCCTAGAAAAGAATCTATTCTTTTAGACATGGGCTTTTTAGACGCGGCAACGGGGGAAGTAATGGGTAAATTGCTCTGCTTATCCATCAATCATCACTTTCATAAAAGATTGTTCTGCAAAATAAAATTAAAAACTGCCGGGTACATAGGTGTACCCGGCAGTCAAAACCCTTACTGCATTATGCCGCCTTCTTCAAAGATATCCACAATTTTTTTATGGGCATCTTTAACGGCTTCTTCAGGAGTCATACGACCTGTTGTAATGTTAGCCATCATCTGGCTGGGAATGGATGCAGCCAAAACTGCATCTGCCGCAGCATTAGGTAGAGCAGGATGAGAAGTACCATTATAGATGATGGGGTTAAACAGAATCTCTTCAATCACTTTAAAATTCGGATCTGTATTTACTAAATCCTCAGTCCAAAGGTTTTTGTAAGCAGGTAAGAACAGTCCCCCACCTAATTGCACCATCGGAGTAAAAACTTCGGGGGTAAGCATATGCAAAATAAGCTCTTCTGCAGCTGCTCTATTTTTTGTTCCTTTAAAGATGGTCATCCAGGAATTAGCGCCTGACTCGAGCGCGTACCCTACTGGACCAACGCCAGCATGTAGCACAGCGGTGTTTTCAAATACAGGGTTACCATCTGCCTTGGCCTTGGCATAAACGCTAAAAGCATTTTGGGTTACAGCTACTGTCCCCGCTAAATACGCCTCGTTGTTACTTACATCTGTCCAGCTTTCAATACCAGGGGGCAACATGGGTTTGTATTTGTCGCTGGTATACGTTTCAGTCAACCATTCAACCGCAGCTAAGGTTTCAGGCGAATCAAAGTTGACTTTTAGGCCGGTCTCATCAGTAATACTCCCCCCAAAAGAGTGGATTATGTTCATGATAAAACCATGACCATCACCACTTTGATTGACCGTAACGCCCCAGCCCCACATTTGATTATCTGGATCAGATACTTCTAAAGCAGCTTCACGGCGACCGTCCCAGGTGGTCAGGTCATCCATGCTTATACCCTTAGCATCAAAAACATCTTTACGAGCAAACCAGCCGGTTGCATTGCTAATAAAGGGCACAGCCCACCATTTACCATCTTGAACTGCATTGCGCTCTGCTGTTTGAGGAACGACTTCGCCGTACATGCTAACAGCTTGCTCTACAACATTCGTGACGTCTTCCACAAGGCCCAGGCCATATAACTGAGGAACACTTAAACTGTGATAAGCCAAATCTGGTGCATTGCCTGCCTGAACAGCCGCTAGCATTTTAGCCATGAAGTCGCCAAACATTTCCGGGTTTGCCGTAGAAATATCCAGTTGAATGCCTTTACTTGCAGCAAATTCTTCGACATCTGCCCTGAATAAATCTTGAACCTCACTAAAATATTCAGTACGATGAATAACTGTTAATTTGCCTTCGGCACCCTGAGGCAAATCTTGCTCCTGGGCATAAACAAGAATATTTCCTCCTGCAACGACAACAGCACTCGCGCCAGCAAGGGTCTTAAGAAATTCTCTTCGGTTGAGGTTTTTATCTTTCATGAACGTCCTTTCTTTGAGAAACACTAAGGATGTATGACGAAATCACACTGCTCTTATCACTTAACAGCTATAAAAACCTCCCTCATTTCTTCGTTCCTAAGGTTCCAGAACGAATGCTCGCAAGCAAGACAAACCATGCTCGAGTCATATTTGATTAAAGATGTCAGGTAGTATAAACTAAGCTTCTTTAGAAAGTCCAGTTTTTTGATTTTTGATGAAACCATTGATGAAATCGCTTTCAGGATTCGTTAAGTTTTGCTTTAGCTATTCCTTTAGGCCATGGTTTCCTGGCAGGAGTCCCTATGAAGATACTTGAAATGCACGTTACCCCCATTGCTATAAGTGATCCTCCGCTGCTCAATGCAGCAGGACTTCATGCTCCTTATGCGCTAAGAACCATTGTCGAACTTGTGAGTGATGATGGGCTTTACGGTGTAGGTGAAGTTCCGGGTGGAGCAAGTATAACGGCCTGGCTCGAGCAGTGCCGCAGTCACCTGCTAGGTCAAGACCCTTTTCAACTCAATGCTATAGCAGAGACCTTAAAGACAAGACTTGGTGGCCGCATAAATCCCAGGCACCTTGCCCTTGTCCAGAGCGCTATTGAGGTCGCTTGTTTTGATCTGATGGGTAAAGCTGTAAATCGCCCGGTGGTTGATTTACTGGGCGGCAAAACCAGAGATCAGGTTGACTTTGCCGCTTATCTTTTTTACAAATATGAAGGTGTTGGAGGAGCATTAGGCTTTAAAACCCGGGACAATGCTCAAGGTTGGGGCGCAGCCAGAGGTGCCGAGGCACTTGATGCAAAAGGCATCGTAGACCAGGCCAAAGCCATGTGTGAAGCTTATGGCTTCAAATCACTCAAATTAAAAGGGGGAGTCTTCCCTCCAGAAGAAGAAGTCGAAGCGATGTTCGCGCTAAGTGATGCCTTTGGACCAGACACACCCCTTAGACTTGACCCCAATGCCATATGGTCTCTGGAAACGTCTATCACCTGGGGTAAACGGCTCGAGGGCGTACTCGAGTACTACGAAGACCCTGTTAGAACGCAGGAGGCTATGGCAGAACTGGCTAAAAACGTCAGCCTACCTCTTGCCACCAATATGTGCACCACATCGTTTGCAGATATACCCGGTGCTATGAAGCTGGGCTCGGAGGCCATCATTTTGAGTGATCATCATTACTGGGGTGGATTAAGGGCCACCCTAGATTTAGGTCGCATCTGCCAGACTTTCGGACGCGGGCTATCTATGCACTCAAACAGTCATGTCGGTATTTCTCTGGCAGCCATGGTTCATGTCGGTGCTGCCCTTCCCTACTTGAGCTACGCCTGCGATACGCACTATCCATGGCAGTATGAAGATGTTGTGACAAAGCCACTCGAGTTTATTGACGGCGCTATTAAAGTACCTGACAGTCCTGGTCTTGGGGTTGAGCTTGACCGCGACAGCCTCGCAGCATTGCATGAAACCTATAAAAACTGTGGCCTTGACGAACGCAATGATGAACTGGCTATGCAGGTCAAACAACCCGGCTGGCGTTTTGCGGCAACGCGCTGGTAACTGTTAAGGTGGTATTAGCCTGACGATTAGGCGTAGTATCAGCCTGACGATACCGCAATTCTCCTCCAGTTCGGCACTTTTCTAAGTACTTCACAAACACTTTCAGTTTGGGCTATACCACTAGCACTATTGGTAGTGTCCTTGAAAAGTATCAGAAAAATATTCCTGGGCATTTGCGTATTCGCAGAGCTTTAGGTATAAAATAGTTTGACTATCAAACTTATTTAGGAGCCTTATGAAAATTGTTGATGTGCAGGCTTGTGTTATTGGCAAACAGGAAGCTCATAGTGGTGGTAGCGTCTGGACCTTTGTGCGCATCTATACCGATGAAGGCATCGTTGGTACTGGCGAATGCAACTCAGCCGCGGCAGCAACCGGCTTTGCCACTAAGGAAATCATTTTGACGTTCAAAGAACTCCTGCTTGGCAAAGACCCCTTAAATATTGGCCCTCTTTATGAAACCATGAGGCGCAGCGGGCGCTATGGCGGCACCAGCACGGTACCCGTTATGTTTGCCATTACTGGCATTGAAAACGCCCTATATGACATAGCAGGTAAAGCCTTAAATGTGCCTGTTTATAAACTTTTAGGCGGCAAGTACCGCGACAAAATCCGGCTCTATGCTGATTGCCATGCAGGTGAATCCGAAGAACCGCAAGCCTATGTCGAAAAAGCTTTAGAGGTCATTGAAGAAGGCTATAGCGCCATTAAGTTTGATGTTGATAGCACCGGTATAGGAAAACTTGACCCCTATAACTGGACAGTGGGCGCCAAGGAAATGAGTCATGTTATCAATCTGATTCAGGGTGTACGTGAAGGCATTGGGTATGAGATTGATTTGGCTATAGACTGCCATGGACAGTTTGATCTACCTTCAGCGATTACGCTGGCTAAAGCCATTGAAGATGTAAGACTACTGTGGCTCGAGGAACCGGTACCTGCTGAAAATCTGAGCGCCTTAAAACAGGTGAAGGCCTCGAGCAGCACCGTTATCTGCACAGGTGAGAACCATTACACTCGTTTTGAATTTATCGAACTGTTACAAAACCAGGCAACCGATATCATCATGCCTGATCTGGCTAAAGCGGGTGGCATTATGGAAGCCAAGCGCATTGCCGACATTGCTGACGCTTACTATGTACCTATTGCCCCGCATAACGTATCTTCCCCTCTCGGCATGATGGCCTCATGTCATGTCATGGCAGCCGTTCCCAACTTTTTACTACTCGAGTTTCATGGTCGCGAAATAAGCTGGTGGCAAGACCTCTGTGAGGGCGATAAACCCTTTATCGAAAATGGCTTTATGAGCGTGTCAGATAAGCCGGGCATAGGTGTGGAACTTAATGACAAAGTGGCACAGTCCTTGCTTTGGAAAGGTGATACTTACTTTAGTTAAGCTAAACCATAAACTAAGGTGTGGACTTTTCGGCAGCTATCTTGGCAGGAGGACACTCGAGTCGCTTTGGACGGGACAAGGCGCTTTACCCCTACGCAGGCAAACCCCTGCTCTCCTGGGTAGCTGAAAGCCTTACGGATGCGGCTGAGCTTTTTATCATAGCCAATAAAGCCTACCCAGCGTTTGACTTTCCTCTTTATAGCGATATCATTCCGGCGCAGGGTCCCTTAAGCGGTATTCATGCAGGACTTAGCTATTCCAAGCAGGATTGGCTGGCGGTAGCTGCCTGCGATATGCCGTTTTTAACCAGGTCTTACTGGCAACTGCTCATGACTACTATTTCTTCTGACAAGCAGATTGTCATTGTTGAACATAAAGGAAGGCTCGAGCCCCTGGCAGCTTATTACCACAAATCTTGCTTAGCCCTTTTTGAAGCAAACCTAAACCAGCAGCAGCTTAGCTTACAAACAATCATTCGTGAACTTAAAACTACCGTTATACCCTTTGAAACGCTAGGGCTCGAGTCCAAAACACTTGCCAACATTAATTATTTGGAGGACCTCCAAACCGAATAAGAAATCCGTTAGCAGCAAAAGTTATGGTCTCGCTTGAAGATGAAAAGGATTTTAATCGCCAGTCACGAAGCAGCTTATCACCTGGAGGCTCTTGTCAAACAACTTGGCTACACTGCCACCCTAGTAAGTAGTGGTTCAGCTGCTCTTCAATATCTACGCAATGATACACCTGACCTGATTCTTGCTGATGCAAGGCTTCCTGAAATTTCTGGAGGTTCATTGGCTGTGCGACGCAAAAAGGTCGCCCGCTTGAGTCATATTCCTGTTTGCTTATTGGTGGACACTTATGATAGCAAGGCTCGAGCTGAAGCCCTGGTCTGCCCTATTGATAGTATTGTCCTTAAACCTTACAGTGCCAGCTTCATCAAAGATACGGTCAGACAACACCTCAACAGAACAAGCTTTGTACCAAGCTCTCAAGTTGCCCCAGCAGTTCATGCTGCCTTTTAACCTTTCTTAGTCTTTTCCTCATCATCTCTTAGCTCTCATAAGTTATGCTCCCTGGTATTCGTTTATAGCCTGTTATGCTATAAACTCAAGACACCGTGCATTCCAACTTGAAGGATAAGAAAGGAGCATGATTTGCTTTTTACTCCAGAGGTTCTCGTTGCAAGCCCGAGGGAGTCGCAAAGTTTAGAGCATGTGATTAAAGGTCTAGGATTTACTACGCAAAGTGAATCCACGGGCAGTGGGGTACTGGCACATCTTCGCGGCAATACCCCTGACCTTATAATTTTAAATGCGCTGCTTCCTGAAATTACGGGCACATCTATAGCGTACCGTGTCAAAAAAGTTAAACGTTTGGCTGAGGTGCCAATCATTCTGCTGGTTGATGCCCATAATGCCAAACTTAGGGCTGAAGCAGAGCTAAGTGGGGTTAAACAAGTCATCTTGACCCCTTTTCAGTTTGGACATATGCGCGGTATTCTTAGCAATTTACTGGCACATAAAATGGCGCTTCGCGCAGAAGAGGGCCAAGCAGACTTTGTCTCCAACACTTAATGCAGCATTTTGCTGATTTCAAAAAGCTCGAGCCTAAAGAACTCGAGCTTTTTATCTTTTCTGCCCTTTAAAGACAGCTTTACAGCTATAATCTAGCCAATGAACGTTTCTCTTGAGCAGCTTAATCATCTTGAAAATGAAGCATTTGTCAGCATTCTGGGCGGTATTTTTGAGCATTCTCCCTGGGTGGCTGAAGGCGCGATAAGCTTTCGCCCTTTTTCTTCAGTTGAAAACCTCCACCAAACAATGGTAACTGTGGTAAATAAGGCTTCAGAAGCAAAACAGCTCGAGCTTATTCGGGCTCACCCTGACCTGGCTGGGAAAGCAGCCAGAGCTGGTCAGCTTACCGCATCGTCCAGTAAAGAACAGGCTGGCGCAGGGCTATCACATTTAAGTGACGAGGAGTATCAAGAATTCCATAGGCTTAATGATGCTTATAAAGACAAATTTGCCTTTCCCTTTATTCTGGCCGTTAAAGGACACACCCAACAAAGCATCCTGGAAGCCTTTAGCGTCCGCCTGAATCATTCAGCAGAGACTGAGCGTAAAACTGCTCTAGAGCAGATAGCACGGATTGCCTGGTTCAGACTCGAGGATCTCGTCCATGGCTAAACACAAAAACCTTGACAGTGAAACCCGGGAGGCCATGTATGGTGGCGTCGAAGGTTGGAACCTTAAATGGAATCTGATTATCGCTTCTCTGGCAGGCATCTTACTCCTGATTACCCTAAGCAAACTTACAGGTACCTCAGGTCAGGTCCTCGAGTGGCTCAATCTGCTGGTGCGCTGGTTTCATATTATTGTGGGCATTGCCTGGATTGGCGCCAGCTTTTATTTTATCTGGCTTGAGAATAGCCTCGAGCGCGAAGATATTCCTGAACATTTGGCTGGCAATGTCTATTCGGTACACGGCGGCGGCTTTTACTACATAGAGAAATACAAAGTTGCCCCCCCAAGTATCCCGGAAAAATTGCACTGGTTTCAGTGGGATGCCTATTTAACCTTTTTAAGTGGCTTCGGCCTGCTAATGATCGTTTACTATGCCAATGCTGAGTTCGTCATGGTTAACCCCAGGTTTCCGCTGCCCGCTCTGGCCACCATTGTGATCGGGCTGGTCAGTTTAACGGGCGGCTGGCTCATTTATGACCGTCTCTGCAAGGCCAAAATAGCGCAGAACAAACCGCTATTTGCCCTGCTTGGCTTTTTACTGGTGACTCTCATCGCTCTGATTTTATCGCTGCTTTTAAGTGGGCGAGCAGCCTATATGCATGTCGGCGCTATGCTTGGCACCATCATGGCTGCCAATGTTTTCTTTAATATCATTCCGGCTCACCGCGTCATGGTTAAGGCAGCCAGAGAAGGTGTCACACCTGATCCCAGTCATGCCAAACAGGCCAGTCTGCGCAGTCTGCACAACAATTACATGACATTACCTGTCATTTTCATTATGATCAGCAATCACTTTCCCAGCACCTTTGGACAAAGCTATAGCTGGATAGTTCTGGCTCTGCTTTTCTTAGCTAGTGCTGGCGTCAGGCACTACCTTAATTTGCATGAACGTGGTCAGGAAGCCCGCTGGATACTTCCGGCAGCATCACTGATCGTTCTATCGCTGGCCCTGGTG
>JAGQHN010000011.1:37372-68572 GCA_020431825.1 Trueperaceae bacterium
CCATTATGCAAAACCGCTGCGTCAGCTGTCACAGTGAGCATCCTACTGATGAACTCTTTACCACACCCCCAAAAGGTGTCCTGTTTAATACTCCAGAGCAAATTGCCGCACAGGCTGATCTGATTTATAAAAACGCTGTTGTTAGTCCCTATATGCCTCTGGGCAACAAAACTGGAATGCTAGATGAAGAAAGAGAGCTTTTAGGGCAGTGGATAACTCAGGGAGCAAACATAGAGTAGCTTCTTTTTTACTAACTGGTAAGCGGAAGCTCGAGCCAAAACCTTGCTCCACCTTCAGCCTGATTTTCTGCCCAGACCCTGCCTCCATGCAAGCTAATAATGGCTTTGACAATTGCCAGACCCAAACCAGAGCCCCCTTGCTCACGGTTTCGCGCCGCATCGGCCCGGTAAAACCTGTCAAATATATGGGGCAAATGCTCGGGGCTTATACCTTGACCCTCATCACTTAGGCTAATAAAGGCATGTCTTTTATCTCGTTTAAGTTCAAGATGTATGCTGCTGCCCTCTGGGCTGTATCTCAAGGCATTACCAAGTAGATTAAAAAGTGCCTGTTTAAGTCTGTCTTTATCAGCCTCGAGCCTAACGGGCTCGAGTGCCGTTTCTAGCCTGACCTTTTTAGCCTGCGCCTGAGCATTAAAGGCGAGTACTGTTTCTAGCAGCACCTGATCCAAGTTCAGTTCACCCGTCGTTAATTCCAGCTCGCCAGCTTCAGCAATCGTTAAAAAGCGTAAATCCTGGACCAGTCTGCCGAGTAAATCAACCTGTTCCTTAAGCTCTTCTATGTTGTCACTGTTGGCTTCCATAAGCCCATCTTGCATCGCTTCTAGTTCACTTTTCAAAATGGTCAGGGGTGTGCGGAGTTCATGGGCAATGTCAGCAATCAGGCGCTGCTGCTGCGTCTGTTCCTGCTCGAGCTGATCTGCCGTGGCATTAAAAACTCGAGCTAGATCAGTCAGTTCATTATTGCCTTTTAACTCTACCCGCAAGGAACGTTCACCTGCAGCATAACGCTTGCTTGTCTTGGTAAGTTCAGCAATGGGGTGACTGAGCCTATAGGTAAAAAAAGCGCCCGCCAGCAGTGCAACAAAAAGCGCAATGACTGCTGATCTAAGATTTGCTGCAGCAAGGTCATCAAGCAGGTTAAGGCGCGCAGCAGAGCGGTTAAATGCCAAACCATAGCGTCCTCTTTGCCCCTGTTCTGATTCACTGGCAAGGTTTTCCGCATCCTCGGTCTGAAAATAATGCTGCACCCGCTGGCTGGTGACCCCATAGCTTAACCCTGCCGTAATCGCCACGGCTGCAAGGGCCACAAAGGCTACCAGCAAAATAAGTTGATAGCCAAGTTTCATGCCCGTAATCGGTAACCCACACCACGCACCGTTTCAATCGTCACGTCGCAACTGGCGATTCGGGTGCGCAGGTTTTTGATATGGGCATCAATGGTGCGCTCATCGATAAAGCTTTCCCCCAGTGCATCAAGAAGCTCGAGCCTATTAAAGGCTCGACCTGGTTGCGCAATGAGGGTTGCTAAAAGGCGCAACTGTGTGGGGCTCAAAGATAACGCTTCTCCCTGACAAATGGCTTCAAAACTCTCCAGGTTGACCTCGAGCCCACCCAAGGCATACTGCTCTGGTGCCCTAAGCTGCCCCTTACTACGGCGTAAAACCGCTTTAACTCTGGCGACCACTTCTCTCGGGCTAAAAGGTTTACTAATGTAGTCATCTGCCCCTAGCTCGAGGCCGATGAGTTTATCAATTTCTTCGGTTTTGGCTGTCACCATAATGATGGGTACATCAGACTGCTGCCGAATGAGTTTGGTCACCTCGAGCCCGCTCAGTTCAGGAATCATAAGATCAAGCAGGATGAGATCAGGCTGCGCAGCGCGCCAGACTTCAAGGGCGTGTTTGCCATCTCGCGCAAGCTCTGTTTTAAAACCTTCTGCCTGCAAGTAACGCTCGAGTACGCTCGCAATACGCAGCTCATCTTCAACAATCAGAATACGCTCAGCAGCCATCCTTTTCTCATTTCCTCAGCCAGAACATTATAATTCAATCTTCGCCTTCGCGCTCTTGCCCTTTAACTTCGCCTCCTATAGTGTTAATCAGCCCCTGAATCAATTGATCTCTTTCTTCATTGGTCAACCGCGCCTCTGGGTGAGTAGGGAGATAAATCTTTAAGGGCATTTCACCATCTTGAACCGTTTCAGCAGCTTCATCAGCCTCTCGCTGAGGCAAATTCCATTCGGAGAAATTCAGCTTTTCTCGCCCTTCCATGGTGTCATGAATAACCAGCCAGGAGATGGGGGCAACATTGCTGTACCAGGGCCAAACCGTTTCATTGCTGTGACAGTCATAACAGGCACGAACCGCCAGCTCTCTCGTCTGCGGACTATCCCACTGGGGTTCGGCCTGCACCGGTGGGTTTGTTTTGGCACCCGCCAGGGGAATAAACTGAATAACAATAAATAAGACCAATAAACCCGTAAATAACCAAAGCAAATATTTTGCTCTCACATCGCCTCCTTAAAACTGCCTACTCGAGCCGGGCTCGAGATTATAGCTTCTTGCATTTTATTCTCTTCCGCATGTCATTTCAGCCCTAGCTGTCTCCAAACTATTCAAATGACTCGATCAAACCTAACGCTTTATCGTACATATCAACTACAGTAGGCTCATCTGCAAGACTCTCTTTTTCCTTCAACCGTGTCACTCAGTAGCCAACAGGTTCTCATAATGCCCCTTTCAAGTTTAAGCTTTCTGGCGTTGTCCCAACATTTATCCAAACTATTTTTCGCCTCTAAGATCTTGTATCTTTACTGATTACCTCCTGAGCTTAGCTTGCCTAATGTCTGTTAACTGACGGTTAAGAAAGTAGGCGGGCATGAGTAAAGATCAAAGTTTGGGCTTTACTTACCTCCCTGACACACTTTCCTAGTGGATGAATAATGCGCCCACACTACACAACCATTCTCAACCTTATTGGTCAAGCCATAAAGAAATAGCCGAACGTTGCTTTAGTTCGGCTATTAACTATCTGCCATTATTCGGCAGTATGAAGGCTAGGGTCGCGTAAACGCAGTTGATCGCCTCTGATTTGAGGTGTGCTAACGTCACCATCTTCAGTAACTAGACAAGTCCCATCTCTTAACTGCAAGCGGTCTTGCGTTTGACTTTGAAGGGCATCAGGATCAGTGGCGTAAGGGCAATCCTGGTCTCTTTGCTGGAATCTATTTTGTTGCCCAGGTCCGGCAGTACTCGAGTCTCTCAGGCGAATTTGTTCACCCATTTGTGCCCCGTTAGCTTGACCTGTCATTGCCGCCGCTCTTGGGCCTTTTGCAAAAGCAAAACCAAATATTGCGATAAGGGCTAAAGTTGATATAAGAACGAAGCGTTTCATAAACTTTCCTTTCTAAAGGTTTCTTGGTACCTTTGCTTACGGTCTTATAGTAGAACCAGCGCTGTGAAAATTGAGCGAAAGAAATGTGAACGTTTAACGAAAGCAAGCATGAGTCAACTCGAGTGTTTCTGCTGACCAAAAACACCCCTGAATAAGCTGAAGCCGCTAACAGGAAAGTTATATGCTTAAGCCCATAACAGACGGCCCTTAAGCAAAGCCTAATAAAATCAGTTAAATTTATTTGAATTCTCTGACCGAAAACTTAACTTCTCCACCAGAAAATTGATTATTCAGACCTGGTCGCTACGCTTTTCAAGTGTCATAGGTAAGCCATTTTCCATCACAAGCAGGCTTTTGGCCACAAAATTTGCATCATAATCGGGCAGGAGCTTGGGGTCAAATTCCCTGGCAAGAATCGCCAGTATGATGTGAGTCTCGAGCAACGAAAAGTGATTTCCCAAACAGATTCGTGGACCTGAACCAAAGGGATGAAACGCCTGAGGATGACGCAATTTTTCGTTTTCAGGTGCGTGGCGGTCCGGGTTAAAGCTTTGGGGCTCATCCCAGAACTCTGGGTGGCGATGGGTAAAATAAGGACATAGCAGTACCACAGAACCCTTACTTATGCGGTAACCGTCCATCACATCATCTTCAATAACGTCTTTGGCATAGACCGGAGCAGGCGGATAGAGCCTTAGGGCCTCTTTGATCACACGCAGGGTATAGGGCAAACGTTTGAGAGTTGCCAAGCTTGGTTCCTCAACACCCAGTTCCCGGTCAAGTTCTTCATGCAGCCTTGCTTTTACTTCAGGATTCTGGGCAAGCGCGTACCAGACATGCGTCATGGTTCTGGCTGAGGTTTCATAACCTGCAAAGAAATTTGTCAGGGCTTCATCTCGTAGCATATCCCGCGACATTCTTTCGCCCGTTTCCGGGTCTGTCGCGGTAATTAACTTTGATAAAAGATCATCAGGATAGTCTGCCTCATCCATCTTTAGACGAGCGTCAATAATTTTATTAATAAAATCATGGGTGCTCTTATGCGCTTTCCAATAACGATTGTTCTCTCCGGTGGGCACCCAGTCAGGTGGCTTTAGAGGATTGGTCAGCTTGCTCCCAGCATAATCAGTCATGGTCTCGACCGCTTCCTTAATCTCAAGAATAGCCTCGGGAGACTCGGTACTAAAAATTGCTTTTAAGACAATAGACGCTGTAACAAGTGCCATCTCATCAAACATTTCAATGTCAGGCTGTTCCGTAGCAAGCTGGCGCCAGCGTTCTCGTGCCGCCAGGGTATCGCGCAACATAATGCCAGCAAAACTCTCGATGCCTCTTGGCGTGTAAAAGGGCGCCATTAAGCGGCGCTGGCGTTTCCAAACCTCGCCAGTACTGGTCACCAGACCATTACCGATGATATATTTTCGTACGCCGTCATAACTTTCGAGCTTCTCGTAGTTAGATGCTTGCATCATCGTGATATGTCTAACATGCTCAGGGTTAATGACAATGACAAGCTTTTTGGGACCCATCTGCACTTCAAAAATATCACCGTAGATTTGCCGGTTCTTTTCTATGAACTCGAGCAAACCCTTTTGGCTCATATCAACGATATTTTTGAGACCCAGGAATGGTTTTGGCCCGGGCAGTGGTTTAGGGGCAGTAATCGTATCCATAACTATCAAGAGTAACGATAGCAAGTCAGCATGAGTTTAACAGGATAAAATCTTCCCTTTGCGCTCAAGCAGGAACTTTTTGAGGCTCGAGTTTAACGTTACAAGCTCCAAAAAATAGAAGCTTGTGGCTCAAGGCTGTTTGAGAAGAACCGAACTACGTGATGCTGATAAAGGAAAGTATCGGAATATGTATCTGATGGTTGTTTCAAAAGGTTAAAAGTAAAAAGAGGTAGGCAGCCTACCTCTTTAATGATGTGACGTTTACTCAAACGTTAATTTCACTCTATGACTTACTCAACAGTTACTGACTTAGCCAGGTTACGCGGCTGATCAACATCCAGACCTAAACGATGGGCGGTTTCATAGGCGAGTAACTGCATAGCCACTACATTTATAACAGGTGAAACCAGTTCATGCGTTTGCGGCACCTTAATGACATAGTCGGCATGAGCTTTGATTTGCTCATCTTCTGGGTTTGCCAGTGCAATTACAATACCGTCCCTGGCTTTTACTTCCTGAATGTTTGAAACGGTTTTTTCATAAAGTTCAGAGGCAGTTGCCACACAAACAACAGGCATCTGGTCATCAATCAGGGCAATAGGGCCGTGTTTCATTTCACCCGTGGCATAGGCTTCAGCGTGAATGTAACTAATTTCCTTAAGTTTAAGCGCGCCCTCTAAGGCAGTAGGGAAGTTAATACCACGACCTAAAAAGAGATAGTCACTAAAACCTTTAAAGGCTTCGGCAATTTCAGCAATATGATGACGTTCTTTAATAGCATCTTCCACCATATGCGGAGTGGCACGCAAAGCTTTAATGATTTCGGCTGCTTCACTATCAGGCAAGGTACCTCTGGCACGGCCAAGCCAGACTGCCAGAAGCTCAAAGGCGGCAACCATTGCCATATACGCTTTGGTACTGGCAACGCCAATTTCAGGCCCAGCATGAATGTAAAGCGAGTCATCAACTTCGCGGCTGATCGAAGAACCTTTGACATTGAGAATGGCTAAGGTCTTGGCACCCTGACGCTTGGCTTCACGAAGGGCCTCGAGGGTATCAATCGTTTCACCTGACTGAGATACCACAATGCACAGCGTGTTGGCATCTAACACCGGCTGACGGTAGCGAAACTCGCTGGCCACCTCAACTTCAACCGGAAGTCTCGCCATACGCTCAATTAAATATTCGCCCACCATGCCTGAGTAATAAGCGGTACCGCAGGCAGTAATGACAACTCGGTTAACGCGCATAGGGTCAAGTTTGAGATCTAACTGTACATCGGTCCCGTTACCAACAAAGCGACCCCCAAAAGTGTTTTGCAAAACCGTAGGCTGCTCATAAATTTCTTTAAGCATATAGTGGGGAAAGCCAGCTTTTTCAGCTGCTTCAGCGTCCCAGTCAATGGTGCTGACTTCACGCTCGATGGCGTTACCATCAAAATCGGTAAGTGTGATTTTTTCCTGAGTAATGAGGGCCATATCGCCATCATGTAAAAAGATAACTTCGCGAGTATAAGGGAGTAGAGCAGGTACATCACTGGCAACAAAATTTTCATTATCACCAAGGCCCAAAACCATAGGGCTGGTGGCTCTGGCAGCCACAATAACATCATGATCGGCATGGGAGACAACAAGGGCATAAGCACCCGTAACTTGCTTCAGCGCATTACGAACAGCCTCAACAATATCACCACGATAGTGTTCTTCAATCAGGTGCACCATCACTTCGGTGTCCGTCTCTGACAAGAAAACATGGCCCTTAGCTAAAAGTTCCTGTTTTAGCTCGAGGTAATTTTCAATGATTCCATTATGAATAATACCGAGTTTGTAATCTTCTGAAAGATGAGGGTGAGCATTTACATCATTTGGCTTGCCGTGGGTTGCCCAGCGGGTATGACCTAAACCCAGGGTACCTTGCAGCGGGCTGGTGACGAGGGCATCTTTTAAAACACTTAATTTGCCTGCGCGCTTTACTACATCAAGCTTGCTTGCCGCTTCTCCACGCGGAGAAATCACCACACCTGCAGAGTCATACCCACGGTACTCGAGCCTGGTGAGACCATCCACAATCACATCTGCTGCTTGCCTATGACCTACATAACCTACGATTCCACACATAATTCTCCTAAACAACCCACAAGTTGGGTCTGACATGATTAACTCATCATGCCGACATGGCGACATGCCACGCCCAAAAACCTTAAATTATTGTCTCAAATGGAACTAACAAAAAAATGACAGAGCCCAAATGAGGCGTTAGCATTATTCTTTTTTCAGGATTGTTGTGAACCCAAAAACCTCGAGTGAGGGGTTCTTGCTCAGGAGGGGCCCGCTGACTTACGCTGAGATTTCAGCCATTCGCATTTTCAGTCTTTCGACCTATCCTCTAGGCTATACTAGAGGCCCTCCGCCTCGTCACCAGATAACTTGTTAGTGGTATCATCATTAAATACCTCGGTGGTATCATCAAATACCTTGGTGGTATCATCCCAAAAACCAGATATTTATCTTTGTTTTGAAATTTTCGCTACTTCTAGCTTGTTGTTTACCACTACTCGCTAAGCTATCTGGGCTTGCGCTTTCTCGAGTTTTAACGCTTCAGTTGACACTTCCTTCCCAGGGCTTCCCTGTCACAAAGAACTTGTGCAGAGGTTCATAAAGCCCCTCTTTACCGCTTAGCCTTGGCTCTGACGCCAGAAGCGGATAAAGCAATATATCACGCCCTAGATTGACCAGCCGTGATTGCCGTACAGCATTGCCAAATCCAGTGGGTAAGCTGCTAGACGGGTAGGTGATAAGCCCATTAATGTCGCGTCCTAGCGGTAAGGACGTGGTCACGGATAAAACCACCAAAGTTGCCAGAATTGCACCCCCTAAAGCTCCAGCAAACTGATAGATACCCGCGGTGCCAATACGCCTGACCAGCAAAAAGCGACTGCTCAGCCCCAGAATCAAACCTGTCACCAGAGCTAAAAGCAGGGCAACATAGACATTGCCCTGCAGTACCAGTAAGAGAGGTTTAAAAACAAGCGCTGCGCCCAGTCCTACAATAAGTCCCATGAGCTTGCGCTTGGCACCGAGTGCCGTAAGTGCGGCAAAAACTACAATGAGAATGAGATCAAACCAGGACATGTGCTTCCTCTTGCGTTCAGCTTAATAGCCACTTAGCTATCGCGAATAGTATACCCCAGAGTTTTAAGGTGGCCGATGATATTTCCCATAAAGCCATCCACCTCTTCATCGGTTAGAGAGCGCTCAGGGTGTCTGAACCAAAGGCGCAGTGCCATACTCTTTTGCCCTTCTGGCACTTGCTGACCCTCATAGATATCAAAAGGCTGGACCTGCTCGAGCCTCTCTCCCGCTTGTGACCTGACTGCTTCTGCAAGTTCGGCGTAACTGAGTGCTTTAGGTACCAGAATCGCCAGATCCCTTTCGGCATGGGGTTGCCTTGCATAGTCACTAAACTTCAGTTTGCCAAAGGCCAAAGGCAGGTTTAGCTCTGCCACAAAGACTTCATCAAGCTCATAGCGCGCTGCTACTTCGGGGTGCAGGCGGCCCATATAGCCAACCTTTTCACCCTGCCAGTAAAGCGCAGCACTCACCCCAGGATGCAAAAACGGGGCCTGTTCGGGCTCGAGCCTAAAACTGGCATTAAGTTGCGCAGCGAGTTTTTCCAGCAGTCCTTTAAAACTATAAAAGTCAATTGTTTGCCCGGTCTGCCAGCCAGCTTTAATCCACTCACCCACCATGACGATGCTCAGATACTCGAGCTCTTGCTCGAGAAATACCCGACCCAGTTCAAAGAAAGCCATACCAGGCTGATGATGGTTGGTACGAGCGGCCTCGAGTAAGCCAGGGTAAAGCGCTGTTCTTAAGACGCTGCGCTCGAGTCCTTGAGGATTAGCCAGTTTCACCTGAGACAAGGGAGCATTGGCTTTAGCCAGTTCGCTATCGCTGGTAAAAACATAGGTCATGGCTTCCTGAAAGCCTAAGCCCATCATCAGGTTGCGCAATTGCCGGTGGGTAGAATCATGGCCTTCAGGCACAAAGTGCATATCGGGCACGGTTTCCGTCACATGCTCGTAGCCATACATCCGTGACACTTCTTCAATGATGTCTTCTTCTATAGCCATGTCAAAACGCCAGCTGGGCGCAGTGACCAGCCAGTCATCTTCAGCCCTTATCTCTACCTTAAAGCCTAAGGCCTCGAGGTAACGCTGCTGCTCTTTGAGGGGCACATCCATCGCCATAAGAAAATGGACGCGTGAGGGTCTAAAAGCAATTTTTGGCAACGCTTTTTCGCTACCTACGTCGGTGATACCAGGATGCAAGGTACCGCCTGCCAGCTCAGCAATAAGCTTGGCAGCTCTGGCGGAGGCAAGCGGCGGAATATTTGGGTCAACACCACGCTCAAAACGGTAATGCGCATCGGTAGAAATGCCGTGACGTTTGGCCGTTTTGCGAATCATCACCGGGTTCCAGTGTGCCAGCTCGAGCGCTACATTGGTCGTATTTGGGTTAATACTGTCATGTAGACCCCCAATCACCCCAGCCAAACTAATCGGTGTTGTACCCCCTTGTCCATCAGGCATGGTTATAAGCATATCTTCAGAGCTAAGCTCGAGCTCTTCTTCATTTAGCGTAACTAGCTTTTCGCCTTCCTGTGCCCAGCGTACCAGGAGGGTTTTATCGACAATATGATCTAAATCAAAAGCATGAGAAGGATGCCCCAACTCGAAGGTAATATAGTTGGTGATATCCACAATGTTGTTGCGCGGACGAAGACCTAGCTGCGCCAGACGACGCTGCAACCAGATAGGGCTAGGCTTAACCGTTACGCCTTCAATTCGCCTTAAGGTAAAACGCGGGCAGCCTTCCTCGTCCTCGAGTTTTACGGTCATACCGTCATCAAGCTGTGGATCAGGAAGCTCTAACCCTTGGGTAGGATCATTGAGTTTGACGCCTAGCTTGGCAGCCAGATCACGCGCTACGCCCAAAATGCTAAAGGCATCAGCTCGGTTAGGGGTTATTTCAAGCTCAAGGACATAATCCTCTGGCCAATAGCCTGAAAGTTCTTGACCAAGTTCCGCGTCATCCCCAAAAACAATGAGGCCGCCGCCATACTCGTAGAGCTCGAGTTCTTTGGGGCTACACAGGACACCTTCACTGGCAACGCCCATCATCTTGCGCTTTTCCACTGTAAAGCCAGCACCAGGCAAATGAACCCCAGGTTTCGCCAGGGCCGAGCGCATACCCTCACGGACATTAGGCGCGCCACAAACCACGCTGTAGCGCTTTTCACCATCATAGACGGTACAAGCTTTGAGATGATCAGAGCCATCGATAGGCTTTACCGTTTCTACCAGCCCGATGACAACCCCCTGCGGCGGTGCAGCCAGATGGTGAACCGCTTCAACACCCAGCCCAATTTGCGGAAAGAGATCACTCAAATCTTGAACGGATGGTGCATCTGGCACCCATTCTTTTAACCAGCTATAAGGCAAGTTCATTTAGAGAACTCCCCTGAACTGTTCTAAAACTCGCATATCACTCTGGTAGAAGTAGCGAATATCAGGGATGCCGTAACTAACCATGGCCAAACGCTCAATACCAAAACCAAAGGCAAAGCCCGTCACATTTTCGTAACCAACTGCTTTAAAGACATTAGGATGTACCATGCCGCAACCTCCTAGCTCGAGCCATTCTTCCTTACCCGTACGAGGGTGCTTCCACCAGATGGCAAACTCAGCACCTGGTTCCACAAAAGGAAAATAAGAAGGCTGCAATCGGGTTTTGGTGCCTTTGCCCATGAGTGCAATCGCCATTTGATTAATGGCACCTTTTAAGTCTGCCATGGTAACGCGCTCGCCCACTACCAGAGCCTCGAGCTGGTGAAACTGCGCCTCATGGGTAGCGTCTAAAGCTTCATTGCGGTAAACCTTGCCGGGAACCACTATTTTAAACGGTGGCTTATGCGTTTCCATATAGCGCACCTGCATGGGGCTGGTGTGCGTACGCATAACGCGACCGTCGGTGGTCCAGAAGGTGTCTTGAAGATCACGAGCAGGGTGCCAGCCTGGGGTATTAAGCGCATCAAAGTTGTGCCACTCATCCTCGAGTTCAGGCCCTACCTCTACGTCATAGCCCATGGAGCGAAAGACATCAGAAAGTTTGTTAATAACTTGCGTCAGCAGATGCAGCCCTCCCGGACTATAGTGCCGACCGGGCAGTGTAACATCCAGGCTTTCTTTCTCGAGCTTTTCATTCAGGGCTTGCTGCTCGAGCACGCCTTTTCTTGCATCTATTGCCTCACTAATAGCAGTTTTAAGTTTATTGATTTCTTGTCCGGCAAGCTTGCGCTCTTCGGGCGCCATAGCACCCAGACCCTTTAACTGCTCGGTCACCAGACCTTTTTTGCCCAGATACTTGACGCGCAATTCCTGTAGCGCCGGTAAGTCAGGACTGACTTCTATCTCACCTAATGCCTGATCTAACATAGTTCCCTTTCTAAAGCTTCAGGTTTACCCTGCTCCTGCTTGTAAAACCCGTGCACAAGGCTCTAACAAGCACAAAAAAAACACCGCCCTTTTAGGGCAGCATCTGAGGCGCAGGTTGTAAAAACCTACGCTAGGTAATAAATGGCGAAGCTAAAAGGCTTCTCATAGGGCAAAGTGTAGCCCAGTACAGGAATACCTGTCAATCTGTTTTAAAGCCTTCTAAAGTATGGGATGTAAAAGATTTACATTTGTGTAGCTCTATAAAAATTAAACCGTTTACACCAAACCAAAAAAGCCCTAAGGTTAGCCTTACCGATTTTAACCCAGCACAATCTAGTCTGGAGGAAGAAGCCCTATGCAAAAATGGATGATTCAATTAAGTCATGAGCAGTTACAGAGCTTAAGCGATGAATCTCGCCACCTTGGTGATCTGCTGACGAGTTCTGATGGCAAGCATTTTCTGGTCTTTAGAGACAGCTTTGTCGCCCTAAAAGTAGCAAGTAGTTTGGGACTCGAGCGCAGTCTGGCAAAAGCCATTCCATCAGAGCACGCCTCTGAGCCACTTGCCCACTTTAACGATGGTCAGGCCCTGGTTGCTGCCTAAAGTCTAAAAACATCACAAAACCACTTGTCAGCGTGACGCAAGGTGTCAAAATCTAGACCCTGCGTCACGTTTTCATTGCCCCAATTTTGTGCATCATCTTCAGTTTCAAAAGGCCCTACCAGCTGATTAACCTGTCCCTGCCAGTCTCTTTGAGCTATCGGCAAGGCAAAATAATGCTGTTTGCCCGCTTCATCATTAACGGTTCTTACATAAGCAAGCGGAAAAGCAAATTTAGGGTGGTCAACCAGACGCCCTAAAGCAGCAAGCAATCTTTCCTCTTCAACTGTGGTAAGCGCTGGAAAAGCCTTAAAGACAATGAGATTAGCTTCTGTTTGTTCAAATAACTTGTGGTGAGGAAAGGCCGCAAAAAAAACGCTGCTGGCTAAACCTTTTAAGTCTTCAGATAGTTTTAAAACGTCTTCAGCACAAAATAGCATAAAACGCTCAGGGTCACTTTCACGTAAAGCATCAAGCTCGAGCCCTGCCGCTTTTGCCCTAGCCTTTGCCTTTTCACTAACTTGAATCTGGTCAAGATTAATCATGACCTAGCATAACAAAGCAATAGCTTATTAAAGTCTGAGCTTTTCCAAAAACTCAGGTAGGGCAACTTTGCCCTACCTGACTCACCACAAATCGATGACTTTTAATACTTCATGGTATACCCAGTTTTAACGGTACCCTCAGTTGGATCAAGAATAAGGGTCTGTATAAAGACATCTTTGTTTTTCACTGCAGAGGTGTCGTTATGATAATAATTACCCCACGTAATCCATGAGTCATCCTTAGCCTTAAAGCTCCAGAAAACTCCTGTTGGTCCTCCATAGTTATGAAGTACTAATTTTACATAAGTTTTTTGACCTCCCGTATCTATCACTTTCCCAGAAATACTTTGCCCAATTTCGGCACTAAGGATTGGTTGGTAATTCTGGTCATCTGTTGAGGTATACACGTCAACATAATCGTCTATAGAATCTAATCCCAATTTAAAGATCGCTAGATTTCCATCTTTTGTTACACATTGCTTGTCATCATAATTAAGCGTTTCGGTATCTTCTGCCACACTACTATCAACAAGGTATTTCAAAGTTGCAGCAATAGGCGCACCAGGGCTATCTGCGCTAAAACCAGCACTCCCCTCCCCTCCGATATAGTCTTTTAGCGCATTAAAGGTTGAACCACTTTTTGGCGCTATAACGTTCAGGGCGTCAGCAGCTGCTCCACCTTTGACAAAGTAATGAATGGTTGTTTTATTCATCACGTCCTCGTAGGTCAAACCACCAGAAATTTCACCACTAGCAAGTCCACCATCATAGGCAGCTTTAAATGCTGCTGAAATATTGGTAGCTGACTCAGATGACTCCATCAAAAAGTAAATCTGTCGTCCATAACTTACTGAAGCAATGTAAAGTGGTTCATTGCCCTCACCAATCGTATTAAAGGGGTCATCAAACTGTTCGCCATCTTTAAACACAGCATAGGGTGCACTTGGAGCGTCCATATTAACCGTGTAATAGACCTGCTTTAAAGTAACCAGATAGTAAGTTTTAGAACTATCTTTTTCAAAGCTAAACTGGCCCATAGCTGAAACCGAGACCGTATCAACATTGACTTTTAACTCTGCTGCCAAATGTTCCTTGCTAAAAATCTGTGTTTCATTATAGGTGAATGCTGCGGCTGTACCGTTAGCAGTTAAGAGCTTGGTCGCCATGCCATCAGCCACCTGGCTAGCTGACACCTCGGGCACAGAAAACGATGCTTTACCGTCACTAAAGGTCAAGCCTGAAACGGAAAAGTTTGCACCTGCACGCTCTATACTGATAGGTGTATAGTTCCCATCATTTAAAAAGCTTTTGCCCTGAATAAGCGCTCCGGGGTAAAGATTGCTGTCATCAACTAAAACAAGGGCATTATTTAATTTATTATATTGCGTTTCTGTCGTTGGGGTAAAAGTGCACTGAGTATAAGGTTTTGAGAAACTTGTTGGGCAGGCTTGTTCATTGCCATCCGCATCAAAACAACCCTGCGTCGCATTTGCATTATCTGGATTTATTGAGCTATTTCCAATGTTACGCTCAGAGTTTTGTGAGGCTTCTAAATGCTGCATACCATTTGGTGACGTTTGTTGAGCACGCAGAGCCGTTCCTAACAGGCTGTCACGTATAAACTTAACCTTTTGCGCTGATAAGAAACCATGGCCTTGGCTATCCGTCTCGCATTTTGGCTCAGATATGCGGTGGTAGGCTATTTTATGGCCCTCTTCTGCTGCAAACTCAAAACGATTAGGCGTTTGCACCTCAGCGCTCCAGCTTGGATGCTTTTCTGAACCAGGGTGACTGAGTTCTAAAGTGTTGCCACTCACTTTTAGACTACCCAGATCAAACTCGCTACAGGCAGTTGTCATGCTTAGCATGTTATGACCAGCCGCAGTTAATTTAACTACCAGAGAATCTGACTCGCCATTTTCAAGAATGTCAGAATAGTAGTAGCCCTCATAAGCTTTAACCGAGCTTGAACTACTCGAGCAACTTGATAGCGCTAAAAGCAGGCTTAGAAAAACAACCCATAAAAAAATTCTCATGCAACTTTTTCTCAAATGCATGAGCACCTCCAGAAATTGAATTTTGAAAACGTTAAGGAAATAGAGTTTTAAGCTAGCAAGCTTTTTCTTACAAAAAACTTATTTTATGAGAAATGTAGCAGGTTTTACACTTTGCCCTACAAATTGCAGGCTCGTTTAACTTTTGTGAACCTTTTCTGGCATTATCGTAAGCATAGGTAAATCACCTAAGAAAGGATGATTATGCGAACATTATTTCTATTAACCACTCTGGCTATGGGCACGGCTCTGGCTCAGGGTTTTGAAGCAAGCAACTGGACGAAACCTAGTGATGAGGTATTGCGCACTCAACTTAGCCCCTTACAATATAAAGTAACGCAACAAGATGGCACAGAACGCGCCTTTAGTAATGACTACTGGGATAATAAGGAACCTGGCATTTATGTTGATATCGTTTCAGGTGAACCGCTTTTTTCCTCGCTGCAAAAATATGAGTCAGGCACTGGCTGGCCTTCCTTTTGGGATGTGCTCGAGTCAGAAAACATCATAGAAAAAACAGACTGGAAATTTTTTATGCGCCGCACCGAAGTGCGCTCAAAATATGCTGACTCTCACCTGGGTCATGTATTTAATGATGGCCCTGCTCCCACTGGTTTACGCTACTGCATGAACTCAGCAGCTCTGAGATTTATCCCGGTAGCAAAACTTGAAGAAGAAGGCTATGGTCAATACCTCTCCGCCTTTATAGAGGCGGGTGTTGTACAGGCAAGCAGCAAATAAACTAATTTTAAACATTGAAGCAGGATAGCTCACTATCCTGCTTTTTCTTTGCCTGAAAATACTTGGTAAACGCCGACTAGTCAGAAGCAGTAACTGTACTTCTAATGTCAAATACCCTGATCATGTACTCAGGCTATTAAAACCCAAGAAAATAACCAGGAATGTGGAAAATTTACTAATACTTCTATCCATCTTTTATGGTACTGTCTAAAATAAGAATTGGTAAGCGGATTTCCTCATTTGTGTCGAAGGAAGGTGGGCGTCCGCTTACCTTTTTTTAATGTAGCAAAGAATTTCTGAACTTTTTAGGAATCCGTCACAAAATACAATCCCCGCCACACATAGACGGGGTATTCGTTTTAATATTGTCAATTTCGCCTAAAACTAACTCGATATTTATGCGATAAAAGCTTTGGCAAATTCATCTAGAAAATATCTAATTAACCATCACATGAAGCAGTAATAACTATAGTTATCGGTGAAACGAGCTTACTATAATAATTACCATTAGCATCCTCGCCTTCAAAAAGGATAGAAGCATAAGAGCCTTCATTGGTAGCGCTGGCATCTAGCCGAGCAAATACATCAGAATCTATAGGTATGAATGCATCACTTAAAACCGTTTGACCATAATCAAACTTAGCAGTATCAGAGTTAACAGTACAGCCATTGGGCTCTTCTTCAGAGGGCTTATCACTACAAACAACACCATCTGGAACTCTTAGAGATAAACTACCGCGAAAACTCTCTCCCGTGCCCGTCGGAATGCTATTCCCATCTGCCGTATAGTAATCAACGGAATAACCTAGAATATTGGCACCAATAGAGCCTGGACGGGCTTGCGCCTTTACTCTCAACTTTGTTTGTGACCAAGATACAAAGGAAGCACATGGCACCGTTGTATCAGCGTCTACTTCTAAATCTGCAAAATGCTTGACAATTTCTATTTGACTGGTGGTAGTATCTCCAGCCTCCAAAGACATATTAATATCAGCAGTTGGAAAAACATTATCCAGGTTGCAACCGCTAAGCGCAATTACCAAAATGAGTCCGGCTAGTAGTGGGAGTATTTTCATATTCATGCAAGCTCCTCCTTGAGCCCTGGATTTATAATATAGAACGAAACTCGCTTTAAGCCAGCTAAAAAATCCACAGGTTCAACATGAACTTCCCTGGGCACATTGATAACAACAGGTGCAAAGTTAAGAATTCCCTTAATTCCAGCAGCAACCAATGCATCTGCCGCGTCTTGGGCAGATGCTTGAGGCACCGTCAGAAACCCAATATCTATACCTTTTTCTTTAACGATTTGAGGTAAGGCGTCCATGCCATAAACATGATTACTCGAAATAGTCTGCCCAATCACCTTTGGGTTTATATCAAAACATGCTTTTAGACTAAAATCGTACTGCTCAAAGTGAGGATAATCAGCAATGGCCTGTCCCAAACGCCCCATGCCAATAATAGCGACATTCCAGGGACGGTTGAGACCTAGAATGCGGCGCAGTTCACGGCGCAAGGTGGGAACAGTATAGCCAGCGCCTCTCGTACCAAAACGGCCAAAATAAGCCAGGTCTTTACGCACCTGAAAAGCAGAAACCTGAGCCTCTTCAGCAAGCTGCTCAGAGGAGGTATTTTTGACACCGTGGTTTTCAAGTGTTGTCAAAATGCGCAAATAAGTTACTAGCCGACTAATGGTGGCCGTTGGAATCGTTGACATTATCTAACGAAGCTTTCAATCCCTTGACTACTGAGTTGTGACTGGGCAACGCCTAGATTATTGCTATCAAATGGCCCAACCAGGAGCTTGATTAAGCCTGACTCGTCTATATGAACAACGGTATAGCCCATCGCCTCGAGACGCTGTCTTTGTGGCATGGAGCTTTCGATACTGCCATAAGCACCTACCTGCAAATATCTTCCAGAGCTGGCTGTTGGTGGCGCAGCTGTTGGTGAAGTGGTAGTAGTCACAGTATTTTGCGCTGGGGCACTTGACGCTTCGGTAGCACCATTATCGGTGGCACTATTAGCTGTAGCTGGAGCAGTCTGGCTCGAGCCAGCATTAACGACCTCTCCTGTAGCGGTACTGGCGTCGTATTTAAACAGGGTAGCACTGGACTCTAAACCACTCGAGACAATTTGCGCCCTTGCCTGTTCAGCCTCAGACTCACTGTCATAGGGACCTACCAGTACGATAGACAGGCTACCTTGATCCGCCAAAAATACCGGATAGCCCGCATCTCTAAAGGTAGCTGCCCGGCGATCAGCATTTTCACGATTACCAAAAGCACCCACAGAAATTCTGTAGGCCCCACTGGCAGAACTCGAAGTATTGACAGGCGCCGCGCTTGTAGCTGCTGCTGTACTCGTCGCAGCTTCCGTAGACGCTTGGGACGTTGCTTCAGGTGTAGTAGCACCTTCAGTTTCCGCACTGCCTTCAATAGTAGGCAAATCAGGAATAACTGGTTGCACAACAGTTTCAGCAGCAGTAGCGGCATTTTCTGCCCCTTCTGCTGTGGTAGTAGCTACGGTATTGGCAGCGTCAGCAACATTCTCGGTTGCATTGTCTACTGCATTTGAAACAGCGTTGGCAGCATTTTCCACCGTATTGCTAGCCGCATCTGTACTGGCAGGGGGTAAACTTGAGGTTGTGGTAGGGGTTGAACTGCTGGTACTGACTGCAGGAGGGTTATTTCTAGCAAAAGGTAAAAATGAGCCACCACTTAGCAAGGTTGCAATGATACCTGCAATTACGGCAAGTAATGCAACACCTATAAGTACATCGGGCCAATTTCTTCTAATCCAATCCATGTGCTACATACTAACCTATATTCTTCGTCTTGTAACCCTATCAAGATAAGAAAAATATGAAGAATCTGAAAACCGTAAGCCCCTTGATATGCCTTTAATTTTTGATGTTTGTGACTTTAAAGCATTCGGTTTAGACGTCCGGCTCTAGCTTTTCCAGGTCTCATCAAAACTCATAAAGATCTATTTGTGAAATTTGCCACAATAAAACAAAACCTCTGAAACAGGCTCAGAGGTTCTTAGCTTTAATTTAATGAATAGCGACTTAATAGTACTGCTGCAGGGCATCCTTTGCCAGGGAGTAACCCAGATCACCTGATTCTTGCCAGCTAGCTTTAGCCTCATCAATAAGACCCTGGGCATAGAGAGAAAGACCAAGGTTATAAAGTGCCTCAGCATCTCTGGGATTTTCATCTAAAATCATTTGATAGACAAAAGCAGCATCCTTATAGCGCTCTTCTTTAAAATAGGCAGCACCTAAATTGGCTTTGGCTTCAACACTCGAGTCATCAAGCTGCACAGCTTTTTCAAGATAGCTCACGGCTTCGGTATAGTTCTCACTGTAGTAAGCGGCTAAGCCTGCCCAGAGTTGGGTATTGGCATCATCAGCATTGCTACTTAGAACTTCGTCAAACATTTCAAGTGCCGTCTGATAATCGCCTTGACTGTATTTTGTACGGCCGATCAAGGCTTGCAGACTCAAAATTTGTGGGTCATCTTCTTCCAGTCGACTAATGGCATTTTCAGCTGCATCCGCAGCCTGGGCAAACTGACCTTGCTGTTCATAAATACTGGCAAGAGCAATATAAGCCTCTACCGAGTCAGGGTTGAGATTTCTAGCCTGCTCAAAGTAAGGCAGGGCATTTTGAGGCTGCTCAGCATCCAGATAACCTAGACCAAGATTGTAATAGGCTTGCCACAGATTAGGATCTACCGTCGTGGCACGTTGAAAAGAAGCCATGGCTTCTGCTTCACGGTCAAGCTGACGCTGCAAGATGCCAAGCTTTACCAGAATATTAGCTTGCGCTTTCGCATCACCTGAGTTTGCAAGGCGGCGCATGGCCCGCTCGAGTGAGCGAAGGGCATACTCGGTCTGATCTTGCTGAATATAAATATCGGCAATCAGGCTACTGACGCGGTAATCTGTGGTGCTCGACTCGAGTTCACTCAAATCTGCCAGTGCTTCAAGCCCTCTACCTGCCTGGTAAAGTGAATCGGCTCGTTGAAAAATGGTTTCCTGATTTTCAGGGTCAAGCTCGAGGGCAGCCGAGTAGGCTTCTGCTGCTGCCGCATAATTTTCCAAGAGTTTATATTGCCCAGCTAAGCCAAGTTCTGCTTCAATGACTTGAGCCTTTGAGGCTTCAGGCTTGGCCTGACTGATTGCTTCTTGAAAAGCAGCAACCGCTTCTTCTGGTTGCAACAGCTTGGTCAAGGTAACTGCACGGTTAAAGTGGCCATCAAACCGCTCGGGGTAAAGTCTGGAGACTTCACTAAATTCGAAAAGAGCAGCCGGATAGTCGCCACGACCATATTCTGCAAGTCCCATACCAAAGTGCGCTTCACCTGAGCGATAATCTAAAGAAGTCGCCTCATAAAAGCTTTCAGCAGCCAGATCAAAATTATCCTGTTCCAGGTAGGCATTGCCTAATTCAATCCAGGCATCTAAATTTTGTGGGTCATTAAGCGCTGCTTGTCGTAAAGAATCAACACTTGCTTGTCCTAAAGCTTGTGATAGCAAAAGAACCACAATCATTAGTAAAAGCTTCGCGCTTAAAAGAGCTTGTTTCATGCCAATGCCTCCAGTGAGTGCACATAAATGGTAGAGATAACCATAGTTCAAGTTTAGTTGGGCAGATTGAAAAGACGTGTGAAATCCCCCACCACCATATCATAGAAAAATCCTCATTGGTCGAGTTTTAAGACTTCATGAATGCAGCTGTGGTTAAAGACACATTTTAATCATTGCATTTGACACTTACGCTTGCGTCAGGCTTAGTTGACCGCAAGCTGCTCCGGTATCCTGACCGCGGCTAAACCTGACCGATACGGGTAGGCTCTTTTTACTAAGACGTGTTTCAAATTCCCTAATGCGCTCTCTGGAACTCGAGCTAAACCCAGAATTTTGCCAGCTGTTAAAGGGAATTAGATTGACATGAACCAGCAACCCTTTTAAGCGCTCAACCAGTAAGTCAGCCTGCCAGAGATGATCGTTTATACCGCCTAGCATGGTGTACTCTATGCTAATACGCCGACCCAGTTTTTCCTGCCAGTACTTAAGCGCCTCGATAATGTCTTCCATGGGGTAGGCGTGGGCGGTAGGAATGATCTGCTTGCGGGTTTCCTCGTCAGGAGCATGTAAGCTTAGGGCCAGCACCAGGCTTAGACCTTCATCGGCAAGTTTGCGGATCTGTTTTGGCAAACCCACGGTTGATAGGGTAATGCGCCGCGGCGACATATCAAGCGCGTCAGCGTCGATCATGGTACGAATGCTGCTTAAGGCATTCTTATAATTCAGCAGAGCCTCGCCCATACCCATCAGCACAACATTGCGAATTTCCGTTGGCGCAAAGCCTTCATGCCAGGCGATCGCTAAAATTTGCCCGATAATTTCTGCTTGCGTTAAATTACGACCAAAACCTAATGCGCCAGTTGCACAAAAAGCACAGCCTGCGGGACAGCCCACCATTGACGAAAGACAAACAGTCTTACGATCTTTATAAGGCATATAAACAGCCTCTGTTTGCCGACCATCTGGCAGGGTAAATAGATAGCGCACTGATTTATCCTGTGAAACAAAACGCTGCGTTTTTTCAAAAGGATTGACGCGGTACCTGGCAGCCAGCTCTTCGCGCCAGGCCTTTGGTAAATTTGTCATCTCTTCAAAAGTCTGAGCACCTTTTTTAAAAAGCCACTGAGCCAGTTGCTGCCGCTGAAAAGTCTGCTTCTCGGTAGCAATCGGTAATTCTGGCACTGAAAAGTCCAGCAAACTGGTTAAAGAGCTTTTTAGGGCATCAGACATAGCAAGGCGTCATTCTAGCAATAAAGACCTATGCGTTTTGCTGGCTGGCTGACGCGAAAGCACCAAAAGCTGCTTGCCCAAGACTAATGCTTTCATCATTTGCTGAAACCGCCTGGCTTATCCAGAGAGGAAAATCTAGTTTTACCAACGCTGTGCTTAAGAGCTCGAGCAAGAGACCATTTTGAAAAACGCCACCCCCAAGCACAATAGCCTCGAAGCTGTAGTCTTTTGCCAGCGTTTCAATCATAGCTGCTAAACCCTGCGCCAAACCAGCATGAAACGCATAGGCTATCTGCCCGGCCACTCTACCCGCCAGCCTGTCTTTGATAATCGCAGCCAGCAAAGGTCGGTAGTCCAGAGTGTTATCTAAAAAAGGGAAAGGATAAGGTTCAGCTGCTTGCCCAGTCGCCAGGTACTCGAGCCACATAGCCGCCTGACCCTCAAAACTTAGGGCTCGGGTAAAACCCAAAAGGGCTGCCGCTGTATCAAACAACCTCCCGGCGGAAGTCGTTGGGAAAACGCGCAGCTTTTTGCTTAGCAGATCTTTTGCACTTAGATAACGCTCTGGAAAGTTGAAGGGTTCAGTCGTCATATCTGGCAGCTCAAGCTCTGCCAAAAACCCTGCGGCAGCTTGCACCGGATAGCTGGCAGCGGCGTCTCCACCTACGAGACTGGCATACCGCAAATGAGCAATGCGTTTAAACCCCTCTGTCAAACTTCCGCAAAAGACTTCCCCACCCCAGATGGCACCCTCTTCACCGTAACCTGTACCGTCCAGAGCGATACCCAGAACCTTTGTTTTCCAGGCTTGTTTTTCGGCAATGACCGCCGCAATATGCGCCTGATGATGCTGAACAGGCAGATGCATCTTTGCTGGCAGTTCCAGAGCATACTGACTCGAGTAGTAATCTGGGTGTGCATCATAGAGGACAACAGTATCAGCCAAATCAACATCATACATGGTGCATAAGTCGTGAATAGCTTCTTTAAAAGCCTCAAAGGAATGATAATGCTCGAGGTCGCCCAAATACTGGCTGACAAAGGCCTGGCCTTCAATGACCAGAGTAAGGGTGTTTTTTAAATCTGCTCCCACTGCCAGTAACGTTTCCCGAGTAGGGAGAGTGGTCAAGGCAGCAGGGGCAAACCCCCTGGACCTGCGCAAAAAAATAGGGCCAAGCCTGGTCAACCTTAGCACCGAGTCATCGACTCGCCTGACAATAGGCCGTTCTCCTATAAGAAAAGCATCAGCAATGCCCTTAAGCTGGGCTAAGGCATCCTCATCTTTGTAGGCAATAGGCTCTGAAGAATGGTTAGCGCTGGTCATGATAAGAGCCTCAGGAGCCCCCAAATCAAACAAAAGATAATGAAGTGGCGTATAGGGAAACATAATGCCCAACCCAGGGTTCTCTGGGGCAACCCCAGAAAGCTCGAGCTTCTTGGGACAAAGAACAATAGGAGCTGCAACTAAACGGAGCAGCGTTTTAGCATCATCCGTTAGATAAACCAGCTTATCGGCAACGTCCAAATCTTTAACCATTAGCGCAAAAGCTTTTTCTTTGCGAAACTTCCGTTCACGAAGTGCTTGTACCACCTCTGGATTCCTGGCATCACAGGCCAGGTGATAGCCGCCTATCCCTTTTAGCGCAACGATGGCGCCTTCTCTGAGTAAGCGCGCCGTTTCAGTCAACGCTGGACTTAGCTCCTGACCCTTATGCAATAGCTTAAACGATGGGCCACACATCGGGCAGGCTACCGGTTGTGCATGAAACCGTCTATTAAGCGGGTTGTCATATTCCTGCTGGCAGTCAGCACAAAGCTGCCAGCCTTTCATACTTGTCAGCGGCCGGTCATAGGGCAACGCTTCAATAATCGAATAGCGTGGCCCGCAGTTGGTGCAATTGATATAAGGATACTGATAGCGCCAGTTGCTTGGGTCACGCAGTTCAGCAAGACAATCAGGACAAAGCGCCAGATCGGGTGAAATATGGGCAGTAAGCTTGCCCCCTGTCTGACTCTGAATAATGCGAAAACCTGTATAGCCCTCAGGATTTTGCTCTTCAACCTTCAGTCTGGCAATATGGGCGGCGGCGGGTAAGTCATCTAAGAGAGCCTGACGAAAGGCCTCGAGCCTATCCCCTTCTCCCTCGAGCCAGATTTCTACCCCTTCGCCAGCATTGAGCACCCAACCCATAAGACGGTGCGCATGAGCCAGACGATACACAAAAGGACGAAAGCCCACCCCCTGAACGGTGCCATTAAGTTTAATCAGGCAGGCTTGCTTCATGACTCAACTTCATTACCTAAAGACTGCAACTGCGCCCGAGATAGCCAAGGGTTTTCACCTTGCCATCCTCAAGCAAAACCGGAATAGCCCGCTGCCCTGTCAGTTTAACTAGGCGGCTAAAAGCTGCAGCATCCTGCTCTACGTCAATATAAGTAAACTGCTCTCCCTGCCACTCGAGTTCCTCGAGTAACTGAGCGGTGTACTGACAAGAAGCTGCGCCGTAAACCTCGAGCATGGTCCTTTCCTCAGCAAATTCTGGGGAGGGGGTCACCCACCAGCATATCGACGACTCGAGCCCCGCCATAAAGGGTTTTTGCCACCACGGTTTTAGAATGCGCCTCGGTAATCTGACCTATCATTTGGGCTTCTTCTGTGCCTGCCAGAGCCTGTAACCCTGCCAGGGCTTTATCGGCCTCTAACGCAGAAACGACAGCCAGAAACTGCCCTTCATTGGCAATATGCAAGGGGTCAAGTCCTAAAATTTCGCAGGCACCCCGAACTGCCGGATGGACGGGGATGCGCTCTTCTTCCAGCTCAATGCCTAAAGCGCTATCTCGAGCCAGTTCATTCAGCACAGACGCCACACCACCACGCGTTGGATCACGCATCCATTTAAGTCCTTGAGGTACGGTCTCAGCTAAAACCTTAACAAAGGGCCAGACTGAGCGGGTATCTGAAACAAGATTGGCCGATAAATCAAGTTCGCCTCGAGCCAGCAAAATCGTTATGCCATGATTGCCAATTGGCCCAGATAAGATGATTTTATCGCCCGGAGCAACTCGCTCCATAGACAGCTTTAAGTTCTCCTGATACCGCCCGATGCCTGCCGAACTAATGTAAAGCCCATCAGCCTTGCCGTGCTCAACGACTTTGGTATCGCCTCCTAAAATTTTGACACCTGCTTTACTAGCTGCCTGCGCCATGGCTCTTAACTCGTGCTCGAGTACCACTGACTCGAGCCCCTCTTCAATAATTAAGGAGATCATAAGGGCAAGCGGTTCAGCCCCTGATACCGCTAGATCATTGACGGTGCCATTAACTGCCAGATCTCCAATAGAGCCTCCCGGAAACCTTAAGGGCTTAACCACAAAGCTATCACTGGTAAAAACTAGCTGACCTGAAAATGCCAAACTAGCCGCATCTTCCAAAAGTAATGTCTCTGGCATAAGGTGTGGAGCAATCAAACCCTCAACCAGACGGCGGCTTGCCTTGCCTCCCGCACCATGTGCCATTTCAATGTGGGTTTCATGGAACTTTATCATCATGCCTACTCAAAGACGCCTTGCTGACGGTGAACATAGGTGTAGTAGGCTGCACACGCCCCTTCACTCGAGACCATAAGTGCCCCTGTTGGATGCTCTGGATGACAGTCGTTCGCAAAAAGAGGACAGTCGTTTGGTTTAATCAGCCCCTGTAATACCTCGCCACAACGCGCCCTAAAGGGTTCGGTAGTTCTGGTTTTTACGATAGCAAAGCGTTTTTCACTGTCCCACTCGCTATAGGCTTCACTTACTGCAAATGCCGATTGAGGTATTTGCCCCAGTCCCCGCCACTCAAACCTGGGCCGCAGGCTAAAGGTTTCTGCCATAGCTTTTTGCGCTGCCAGATTCCCTTCCCAGGAAACCGCTCTGGCATACTGATTTTCAACTCTGGCCTCTTCCTGATTAAGTTGTTTCACAATCATCAGAACACTTTGCAAGAGATCTAACGGTTCAAACCCCGAGACAACAACAGGTTTTTGGTAGTCACGAGCGATAAACTCATAAGGTTTACAGCCAATCACTGTCGAGACATGGCCCGGGCCAATAAAGGCGTCAAGACGCATATCAGGTGAATCTAATAGCGCTTTAAGGGGTGGGGCAATGACAACGTGATTACAAAACACGGTAAAGTTTTTTAAACCCAGCAGCCTGGCTCGCTTTAACGTCAGGGCAGTTGAAGGTGCGGTGGTCTCAAAACCAATGGCAAAAAATATCACCTGCCGCTCCGGGTTCGTTTCAGCTAATTTGAGGGCATCAAGTGGTGAGTAAACCATACGAATGTCGCGACCTCTGGCCTTATGCTCGAGTAAAGTTCCCTGCGTCCCCGGAACACGCATCATATCGCCAAAGGCCGTTAATATCACATCTGGATTTTCGCTCAGACTTAAGCCTTCATCCAGCCTCGCCATTGGTAAAACACAGACCGGACAACCCGGACCGTGCACAAATTCTATAGTTTCAGGTAACAAATCTTTGAGTCCAAAACGGTAAATGGCATGGGTATGACCGCCACAAATTTCCATAATGCGGTAAGTGCGAGTCGGGTCAACCCGTCGTTTTATCTCGGCGCAGGTTTTCTTAATGAGTTCGGGGTTGCGAAATTCATCAACGTACTTCATTTACCTCTCCCCTGGCAAGCGCCACCCCTTTATGAACCAGCAGGACATCTCCGGTTCTTATGTCAGTCATAAAGTCAGTGGCTACCTCGGTTTGCTGCCCCAAGCGGTCTTGCACCCGGGCAAAACCCTCGCCTACTCGCAGCACTTCAACAGGTACAGCGCTATCACCACAAAGGCTGCAGCCTTCTTCCTCGAGCGTGCAGCTACCAAAGGCCTCGAGCCTGACCTTAGTCTTCAAAGTGACCATAGCCCTCTACCTCAGCAGCAACCTGCTCACTTTCGCCTAAAAGCTCGAGTACCTGCATCTGTTCTCTGGCATCTTCTGCACTGATTTTGCTCATCGCAAAGCCGACATGTAGCAAAACCCAATCATTGACATCAGGAATATCTTCATGCAGGAGATCAATATTTACCTTGCGCCTGACGCCAGATACGTCCACCATGGCAAAGTGCCCCTCATCCAGAATCTCGGTGATTTTAGCGGGGATTGCCAGACACATGACTAGCCTCCTTTTTTGCTTCAATGCTTGAGCGAAGGTGGCTGTACCAGGCCTCGAGCCCCTCACCCGTTTTTGCTGAAAGCTCCAGTATTTTAATATCCGGGCGCATTTCTCTAAGCGCACGGTGCATCGCTGCGTGGTCAAACTCGGCAGCCTCAGCCAGATCAAGTTTGCTAATTATGGCCAGATCAGCCGAATTGATGAGTGTCGGGTATTTTAGGGGTTTATCTTCACCGTCGGTGGTAGAAAATAAGACTACCCGACCATCCTCGCCCAGATCGTAGCTACTTGGGCAAACCAGATTGCCTACATTCTCGATAAAGAGCAGGTCAATCTCGGCCAAGTTCCAGTCCTGTACATAGCTCGCCACCATTTCTGCCTCAAGGTGGCACAGCGTACCCGTCTCAATTTGCCTTACCGTAGTACCACTTTCCTGCAAACGCCTGGCATCATTTTGGGTTGCCAGATCCCCGACCAAAGTCGCCATATGGAATTCTGGAGCAAGCTCAGTCAAGGTTCGTTGCAATAAACGAGTCTTACCTGCGCCTGGACCAGACACCAGATTAAGTACATAGACGCCCGCCTCGGCAAAACGCTGACGCAAATCCCGCGCCAGAAGGTCATTTTTCTTAAGAATGTTTTGCCTTAACTCGAGGATACGTGGAGGCACCAAAACCGTACCGTCAGCCATAAACCTCCTGCCTTTCCAGATCCCTCACTGCCAGCGTGACAAGCTCCAATTCCTTGCCTTGACGAATGTCTCCGGATAATTGTCCGCACTCAGGACAGCGCAAACTTTGAACACCTTCAAGCACTTTTTCTGCCTTACAGTTGAGGCAATAAATACCAAGAGGAACGTCCTCGATAAGCAGCTTGGCTCCTGCTAACTCGGTCCTCTGAGTCACCACCTCAAAGGAGAACTCGAGTGCCTCTTTAACAACGCCGGCAAGCACCCCCAGTTTCAAATGAATGCTTTCTACCTGAACCTCTTGCCCTTTAAGCTCAGCCTGAACCAGCTCGAGCAAATCACTTGCAACCGACAGTTCATGCATTTCAGGCTCACCTTGCTTTCTGTACCAAACCTCAAAGCCTTTTCTACCTCTAGCTTAGCCTAAAGCCAGACTCATTTTGTCCGTCATACTCCCTCTTGTGCCCGTTTCAAGGCTGTAGAAAATCAAGCCCGGGTACCCCTGCCCCAACAAAGTAAAAAGAAATCCCTGAGTATGATAAGGCTGTGTCTGATTCAGCACTCCGTTTTCAGTTTTTAGAAACCAGTGATCTTAGCCCCCAGTGGCCTGAGGAACTTAGCCAACTCTGGACTTTAAAAGAACACTATGAAGTTAGTGCGACTCTGATTGTCCCGGCCAGCATGGAAGAACTTTTTTACCGTTCCAATAATCTGGCAGCGCAACTCCTGAAACTCTTTAAAGAGGTTGACTTTAGCGACCCTGATGAAGATGATATAGAAGAGCTCGAGCCGCAAGCCTTAGCCCTTTTCAAAAAACATTTTTTACTCGATGAAGTTATAGATCCTTTTTATGCAGCGCTTAAACCTTTAGCTGCACAGGTACAGGTAAGGCGAGCAGGTGAAACAGGTCTGCTCAGTGGCAAGGGGCGCCCAACTTTGCTGGCAATCAAAGAGCTCTGGGCCAGGCCCTGGAGCTTTGAGACTATAGTAGAAAGGCTCGAGCGCACGCAATCGATAGCAGTTGAGGCCCGCCCCATACTTATTCAGGCAGTCTCGCAAGGCGAGCCCATAAGTCACCCGAGTGCCTCAAAACTCCTGGGCCAACGGGTCAAACTGGCGCTTGATGCTGAAGGCAAAATCACACGGGTTTTTACCGTATAGCCATTTTCTTAACCTGTTGATTCAGGAGTCTCACAATCACCCTGAACTTCAAGACATTTTTTCCGGTACTTTAAATTTCATAGTTGGCTAAACTACTCAAGTTCTGCCCTTAAAACAGCTAAGGTAACGCTATGCCCTGGCTTACAAAACGCGCGCTAGCAGTCGATTCAGAAACCCAGCTTCAAAGCTTTATAGGAAGCCTTGCTGAGCAATTTGATGACCCCAGTGTTGACCGCAATTTGCTTGTTAGAGAAACGCTGGCACAGGTCATGCACGGCGACCGTTTTGAAACGATCAGCGAGCGAGCACCCATGGCAGCTTTTTCGCTTGACCCACGCAATATTACCTTTGAGGCTGAGTACTATATTGCCACCGATCAGCAGAAATTTCAGCAGGTTAAGCCCTTACTCTGGCTCTGGAAATCGCTTGATTTAACGCCTTTAGGACAGTCCATATATAGTGGTTTAGCCATCAGACGCATGCTGGCTGAGCGCATTTTCAAACGGGTAGGCAAGAACCTTAAAATCTTTCAAAATGTTGAAGTCTCCGTGGGCTATAACATTGAAGCTGGCGATGATGTCACCCTTCACCGTTATGCTTTTATCGATGATATCGGCGGTGTTGAACTTCATGATGAAGCAAGTATAAGTGACTTTGCCAATATCTATTCTCATACCCATAGCGTGCTCGACATGCCCGATGTAACGCTCAAAAAAACCGTCATAGGTAGGGGAGTAAGGGTGGCCTATCATGCCACCGTGCTGGCAGGTGCCGTACTCAGTGATGACAGTATGATGGGTGCTATGTCTCTGGTGACCAGAGATTTTGAACCCCATGTGATTGGTCTGGGCATACCAGCAAAACCGCGCATCTGGAAAGAGCGTGAGGGGAATCCAGATTTTGCCACCTTCCAAGTGGATAGCCGCAGCTATCAGAGATCGGCGGACATACGGGCAAACCCTGACTTTGACGAAAACTCGCCCTTTAAAGAAGACGCTAGTCTTATTAAACAAAAGTAGACTACCGAGAAATTCATAAATCTTAGGCAGCTTGAGTGTTAGACTTTGGGGGTGAAGCGCTGGTTTATGGTTTTGTTATATAGCTCGAGCCTGATTGGCTGCTGCGCTGCGCCAACAACCAGCTACGCTCCCCCTACCGCTTTTATAGCCACAGTTATTAGCCAAAATGGCGAGCAAACCTTTGTGCAACTTGATACAGGACAAACTCTCGAGCTTACTGGCTTAGCCAGTCTCGAGCCTGGGCAAAGGCTATACATTCAGGGAACTCTGTCACAGGGAAGTGTTAGCTTAAGCAGCTACCAGCTTTTATAAACAGCACAGCCGAAACGAAGCCTGATAGACTGAACAGAGCTATTTATGATTCAGCTACCCATACGCAGTCAAGATGTATTAGAGGGTTTGAGCGCCAAACGCAGCCTTGAACTCGAGCAACTCTTCGGTAATGGCGACCTTATTCGCGCTCTCAATATACTGGGCATAAGTGGGCCTTTTAAAGTCCAAAGTCCCTGGGAACTCGAGGATGAACTGGGCAGGCATCTCATCAATGCTGGAGGCTACGCCGCCTTACCTTTTGGTGAGAGTCATCCCGAGCTTATTACCTTTATCACCACCTTTTTGGCTCAAAATCAGAGTATGAGCTTGCCACAACAGTCTGTTACCGCCTGGCGAGCCGCTCTGGAAACCAATCTTGTTAGTCTATTGGCGCAGCACGCCCCTAGCCATAATGACAGCCAGGTCTTTTTTTCTAACAGTGGAGCAGAAGCTGTAGAAGCGGCTCTGAAACTGGCTAAGGCTGCGCGCCCTAAAGCCAGCATCATTATTAATTTCAGTCATGCCTATCATGGGAAAACGCTTGGCGCCTTAAGCCTTACGCCCAATGAAGAGTACCAAGACCCATTTCGACCGTTGCTATCCGACATCCAAACCTTAGCTTATGGGGATGCTAATGCTTTTGAGCAGACTGTTAAAGACATTGGGGCAGACAAAATTGTAGCCGTTATCTTTGAACCTATTCAGGGAGAAGCAGGCGTTATTATTCCTCCGCCCGAGTTTTTACCTGCTATCTACCAGGTTTGTCAAAAATATGGCATCTTAATGATTGCTGACGAAATCCAGTCAGGGCTGGGAAGAACCGGGCACTGGTTTGCCAGTATTGCCATGGGTTTAGAGCCGGATATCATCACTTTGGCTAAACCTCTGGGAGGAGGGATGGTTGCTACTGGAGCAACCATCGCAAGAAAATGGATTGTTAAAAAGGTGCTCGGAGGTATTTACGGAAAGCGTCACTCCAATACCTTTGGTGGCAATTCCTTAACCATGGCAGTTGGCCTCAAGTCACTCGAGCTTTTGCTTGATCATAAGTTGGTTGAACGTTCAAAACAGCTAGGTATACAGGGGCTTGGAAGGTTAAAACAAATTCAGGAGACTTATCCAGGCTATATCAAAGAAGTGCGCGGTGCAGGTATGCTTTTTGCCATTCAGCTCAGACATGTCATCAAGCCCGCACTGATTCCTGGTCAGGCCGAACTGATAAGACAACTTGGGACAGGGATGGCACTACGCATCCTGCATTTAAATGGTCTACATGTTTGCTACACCCAAAACTCGAGTCGCACTTTTCGCCTGACCCCCGCCCTTAATATGCCAGAGGAGCTTTTTTTAGAAATGTTTCATCGACTGGAACAAACAGCCAAAACCAATAGCAAGGCCTGGCATATGTTAGGGAAAACCTCACCCATAAGATTACTGCGGCTGGCCAAGCTCGCCTTTGAAGCTTAAAACCCCTCTTTTGCCGATGTAACACAACTGTAATAG
>JAGQHN010000120.1 GCA_020431825.1 Trueperaceae bacterium
ATTCTAAAAAATCACAGCCTTCTACAAAAGCTATGATTTAAATTTTACGAAAAAGCTCTTAGGCTGATTTAGCTCTTTCCTGATCAACCAGAACGCGCCGCAGAATTTTGCCTGAGGACGATTTTGGAATCTGCTCGACAAATTCAACAATCCTGATTTTTTTATAAGGAGCTACTCGCTCGGCTACATAAGCCATAACCTCATCTTCGGTTATTTCTCCTTTTTTCACGACAAAGGCCTTGGGTAGTTCACCAGCCTCTTCATCAGGGCGGCCTATAACGGCTGCATCAGAAATATTTGGATTGGTCAGTAAAACAGCCTCGAGCTCAGCCGGAGCCACCTGCAGGCCCTTGTATTTTATGAGTTCTTTAACCCTGTCAATCACTGCAAAATAGCCTTTGTCATCAACGGTGGCAATATCGCCTGTGTGTAACCAACCTTCAGAATCTATAGTATTTGCGGTTGCTGTTTGATTGTTCAGATAGCCGACCATTCTTTGGGGTCCGCGAATCCATAATTCTCCTGGCTGGCCCACGTCTACATCCTCACCCGTTACCGGATCGGTAATGCGGCATTCCGTATTAGGCAAAGCAGGTCCCACGGAGGCATAGTCAATAATGTCGGCCTGATCAGGGTTTGCGTGGCTCACCGGGCTAAGCTCGGTCATTCCGTAGCCCTGACAAACATCACAGTCCAGGCGCTTGGCACAGGCTTGCGCGACATCGCCGCCCAGTGGCGCAGCACCCGAAAAGATGGTTCTTAGACTCGAGAGATCATAGTTATCAACCAGGGGATGCTTAGCCAAACCCAAGACTATCGGCGGAACCAGATTAGCGTAGCTCACCTTGTAGTTCTGAACAATGCCGAGAAACTGCTCCATATCAAACCTGGGCATCGTCACAACGGTTGCGCCTTTGTAAAGGCCGTAAAGCATAATCACCACCATGCCGTAAATGTGATAAAAAGGCAGGAGACCCAGCATGACATCTTCCTTACTAATGGGATGGGAGCTTACGTTTTGCATGCCCTCGAGCTGCTTGATATTGGCAACCAGATTATAGTGGGTGAGTATGACGCCTTTTGGCAAACCTGTTGTTCCACTCGAGTAGGGTAAGACCACAGTATCTTCCTTAGCATTTATCGCCACATCTGGTAGCTTGCCCTCGGACTTCAAAAGACTGGCAAACGCGGTAGCTCCCTCAGCCTCTCCAAAGACAAAAAATTCTTTTATGGCCACATCTTCGGCACCTTTTTGGGCATTTTCAAGAAATTGAGGAATCGTGAGCAGGTAGCTAGCCCCCGCATCCTTTAGCTGATGATTAAGTTCGTGAGGTGTATAAAGCGGATTGATAGTTGTAACCACTCCCCCTAAACGGGCAACGGCCAGAAACGCAATCGCATATTCAGGGACATTGGGGCTATAGATAGCCAGAACATCGTCTCTGCCAAATCCTCTTTGCGATAAGCTCGAGGCCACCAGTTGAACCGCTCCAGCCAGCTGTTTATAGCTTATCGTGCGACCAGATGGCCCATCAATGAGAGCGGCTTTATCGCCCAGCTGGCCTGCATGTGCCAGCACCACTTCAGTCAGCGACAGCTCAGGAATCTCAACATCAGGAAAGGGACTTTTTATTATCATAGCGACTCCTTTATCCTCCTCATATATTCATGAATGAGGTATCATGATTTGCACTACGAAAGCCTGCTTAGGGCTCTACCTAGCTAATGAATCGTTAGCTTCTTTATACCACTTCTGGGCGACAATTACCTGGAAAGCGTCAAATTTTGAGTATGTAGCAGAAGCATCTCCAGTTTTTAAGGAGCTTAACTTCAATTTTACCAAAATGCTTGAATGATGTCAGAGGCGGAGCCGTCTGAGAGTACGCTCTTACAACAAGTTCAATGTCTTTTAGGGGATTAAAGTGGCACTTTGGTATTACCCGCAAAATCTAGTACACCCTGATGAGTCTTCGATTTCCTGATAAATAAGAAAGCCAGAGTCTTATAGAGGCGACCGCTTAACGTCATAATAGCCCTGTGCATACTATCCAGGAATTAGTCCAACTCATTAAGCTCGAGCCCTTAGAGGAAAACATGTTCCGTGGTCAGAATTATCAGGCTCCCTGGAACCGCGTATTTGGTGGTCAGGTCTTGGCGCAAGCGCTTTATGCTGCCACCCAAACGGTGCCTCAAGACCGCAAAGTTCACTCAGTACATGCGTACTTCATCTTGCCAGGGGATATTACCCTGCCGATTATCTATATGGTTGACCGCATTCGTGATGGCGGTAGTTTTACAACCCGGCGGGTAGTTGCCATTCAAAAAGGGCGACCCATTTTTAATATGTCTGCCTCTTTTCAACTCACTCAGGAAGGTTTAGATCATCAGATTGCCATGCCTGAAGTTCCCTCACCTGAAACCCTCCAGACGGATGTTGAGCTACTAGAAAAAATGACGGAAGTCCCCAAGCTTTTTCGAGGGGCGCTGCTCCCCCGCCCTATTGAGTTCAGGCCTGTTGAGAGTTTTGAACTCATGACCGATAAGCCTTTGCCCCTGCGCCATGTCTGGATGCGAACCAAAGATAGCTTAGCTGATGACCCAGCTTTACACCAGCAAATTTTGGCCTTTTCCTCAGATTACAACTTACTCTCTACCGCCCTGCTACCTCATGCTCAGTATCTTCAGGACAAAGATTTGCAGCTAGCCAGTCTCGATCATGCCATGTGGTTCCACCGCGATTTTCGAATGGATGAATGGTTACTTTTTGAACTCGAGAGCCCCAGCGCTTCAAACACTCGAGGCTTTTCACGTGGCAACTTTTTTAGCCAGGAGGGAAAATTGGTAGCTTCGGTTGTGCAAGAGGGTCTCATGCGTGTTCTTTCCAACTAAAAAGCCAGAATGCCGTGAGAGCATTCTGGCCCAGTTGAATTGCTAGGCTTATTTTGCTAATTCAGGCTCGAGGGCCCAGTCTTTAGGCTTCTCAGCTTGACCAAGTCTCCAGGCAACAGCCTGAGCGACCCTTGTTCCGGCCTGACCATCACCGTATGGGTTTGGCTTACTGCGCATTTCCTCAAGTTCTTCTGGCGTACCAAGCAAGCCCAGAAGTACATCTTTAACTTTGCCTGCCTCATTTCCCGCCAGTTTTAGAGAACCGACCTCTACCCCTTCAGGTCGTTCCGTTACATTGCGAAGGACAACGACAGGTTTACCCAACGAGGTACCCTCTTCTTGAATGCCACCCGAATCAGTGATAATGAGTTCGGCATGTTTTTGCACAGCCAGGGAACTCAGAAAGTCTAACGGTTCCTCGAGCATGATGTTTTTGACACCTTGCATAGCAGGGTAAACCGCATCTCGCACTGCAGGATTCAAATGCACTGGGTACACAAAGGTATAAGCCGGATAAGCTTTTGCAACGTCTGCTAAGGCTTTGGCTAGCCCTGCCATCATGGGCAGGTTTTCACGGCGGTGCATCGTAATATAAACCAGTTTATCTTTGGGCATGTGGGCAGGCAACTGTGCACGGTCAAGCAGATAATGAACCGCGTCAACAGCTGTATTCCCGGTAATGATCATTTTGTCCGCAGACTTACCTTCGTTAAGCAGGTTCTGGCGTGACCAGGCAGTTGGAGGCAAATCGACATCAGTTAAAACATCAGTCAACCTTCGATTGGCTTCCTCGGGAAAAGGCTGTGTCATATCAAAGCTGCGCAGCCCGGCCTCAACATGTCCTACTGGAATATTCTCAAAAAAGGCTGCCAAAGCTACAGCAAAAGTAGTCAACGTATCTCCGTGGACCAAAACATAGTCTACGTTTAACTCTTTAAGTTTACTGGCTGCTGCCGGAACCATCCTACCCATAAGTTCAGGTAGGGTTTGGCGATCTTTCATAAGATCAAGGTCAGCATCTGGTTTAAGCTCAAAGATGCCTAACATCTGATCGAGTTGTTCGCGGTGCTGACCTGTCACTAAGGTTACAGGTTTTACCCCCTCTTGCTTTTGCAAGGCATAAATGACCGGAGCCATTTTTGATGCTTCTGGTCTGGTACCAAAAGCTACGCATACGCGTTTATCTGTCATGGATTAACCACCTAGAGTTTTGATTCGCTCTCTCCTAAGTTCTACTAATCGAAGCACACAAACCATAGTAATGGATAGTACGGTGGTCACAACGGTAATATTCAACAGCATTGTTGGCGTATTTGATAGGAACATGCCTAAAACTCCAAGAGCAAGAGCAACCAGCCATAAACTAATAACCGTGAACTGCTTAGAACCACTTCTTATGCGGATGAGATCATGCAAATGGTCGTTTGAAGCCTCAACCGGACTAACACCCTTTGAAAGGCGCCGAAGCGTGACCTGAGTAATGTTAACAACAGGCAAGGCCAAAATCAGGATGGGTGCAGCCACAGTCACTGCAGCACTCACTTTAAGGGCACCTAAAACACTTACGGCAGCCAGAACATAACCCAAAAGATAAGCACCTGAGTCGCCCATGATGATTTTTGCTGGGCTGAAATTGTGTCTTAAAAAGCCAAGAGAGGCTCCGGCAAGTGCCGTTAAAAGTAAAATGGCTGCGCCTCGGTCAGGAAACTGTACAGCGACTGCTAAAAGGCTAAAGCTCGAGATCGTAGCAACCCCCGAAGAAAGACCATCAAGTCCATCAATAAAATTAAAGGCATTGGTAAACCCAACCACCCAGAGCAAAGTAACCAGTACCGCAGCAGTCTGACCAAAGTAAACATAGTCACCCGCAGCAAAATAGTTGGTTATAAAGTCAACTTTGACACCATTGACAACCAAAATGCCCGCTGCCAAAAATTGTGAGGCCAAGCGCATAGCAGGGGGCACTTCCCAAAGATCATCTATAAAACCCACCAGCGTCATCAGAGCAGCCCCAACGGTAATGGCCAAAAGTTCTACCCGGTAGACATCAAGGAGGCCAGGGTAAAAGGTACTGGTCAGCAGTAATGCAACCAGGAAACCTAAAAAAATAGCAATGCCGCCGATATTTGGCATGCTACCTTTGTGAATACGACGCCCACCCCCATGCTGCACCGCATCTATTTTTATAGCAAAATCTCTGACTTTTGGCACGAACCACACTACGATAACAAAGGCAGTCAGAAATGCCGTTGCAATCGCCGGGAAATAATTAAGCAAAGCCTCCCTCATTTCCTGCTCATTTTGACCCAGCTAGATGTGCCATGGGTGAGAATCTAAGCTTACTTACAAAGTCAGCGTGTGCCATAAATCCGGTCTCCGGCATCTCCCAGACCCGGTACGATATAGCCTTTATCATTTAGATGGCTATCAAGTGCCCCCAGGAGAATCGGAATATCTGGATGTGCCTTATGTACGGCCTCGACCCCTTCTGGAGCCCCAATAATACAGAGCAATTTAATGCTCGAGATATTAAGTTCTTTTAAGACATCAAGCGCAGCAATGGCACTCCCCCCGGTCGCCAGCATAGGGTCAAGCACAAAAACGCTCCGCTCGGCAATATCTGAAGGCAATTTTCTGAAATACTGCACAGGCTTTAAGGTGTCATGGTCGCGGTAAAGGCCAAGATGCCCGACCCTTGCACTGGGCACCAGGTTCAAGATGCCATCTGCCATAATCAGCCCGGCCCGTAAAATTGCCACAAGAGCCAGCTTTTTTCCTGCCAGACGGTTAACCGTGGCCGTTGCCAGGGGCGTTTCAACTTCAGTAGGCTCGAGCGGCAAATCACGCATTGCCTCAAAAGCCATAAGCATGGAAATTTCAGTGCAAAGCGCTCTAAAATCTCTGACATTGGTATGTTTATCACGGAGTAAGGTAATTTTATGTTGAATTAAGGGGTGATCCATTACAGTTACGTTTGGATAGCTCGCCATAGCTTAAAACTTACCATGTCAGGCTCGAGCTATGGCAAATTTGTAATGTTAAAAATCTCACAGCGTCCAAGTCATTTCATGCTGGCTCAAGAGAAGTCAAAAGATCTGAGAAATCTTTTACATATTTATGGGTCAAACCTAGATATTGTATGCCAAAGGGAACAGGTCACAAAATGATGTCAACCAATACCAGATTTAGCGATATCGTTTTAGAGGATGCAAAACTCTCTATGAGTGCCAAGGGTTTATTTGTCAGCATCGGCTTTTTGGGAAACGGCTGTAAGCTTGACAAGTTGCTTTCTCGAACGACAGATTCAACCGCAGCCTTATTAAAGAGTCTCACTGAGCTCGAGCGCGCTGGCTACATTGAAATTGATGCAAGAAAAACCATCCATGTAAAGTCTCCAGCCGCTTTTGGCACCCGTATCTAACAAATCCCTTATTTAACGAATGACGCCTTCTGCGATTTTCATACAGGCTATGAAAATGTTTGTGGGTCATGGGCCTCTAAGCCTGAACGATATTTCAATTCAGCTCAGGTTAAAGGCGCAAAAAGTGACGTTTGTCTCTAGGGTCAAAGTTTGAACTTTCTGATACGCTTACTCAGTTAATTTGCTTTAATCTAGGCATGGAGGCAATGTGAAACGTAAGAATAACCTAGCAAAACACGTAAGGCTCACCATGATGATATTTATGGCAATTGGAGCCTGGTTGGTCCTTGCATCTATTGCGCTTAATTATGGAAGTAGTGGTGCAGCCATAAGCAATACCATTATGGGCTTACTGCTTGTGGTTCTGGCTATTGTAGGAAGCCGTTCCCCCCTCGAGTCCAGTCCTATTTGCTGGATTACAGGTGCCATTGGCGTCTGGCTGTTCCTATCTCCTTTTGTCTTAGGCTACACCGATCAGCTCTTAGTAATGGCCAACAATCTCTGGATGGGGCTTTTTATTGTCATTCTTTCAGCCTTTGCTGCCGGAGAAGCTCAGGGGCTCGAGCAGTCTTTAAACAGTCATTAAAAAGTCACCTGACCCTATAGTCAGTGGGACGCTTTCGGGCGTCCTTATTTTTTTGCCAGGCTTCTCTCTTATATCCAGGTAATCTCATATATCCAGGTAATCTCATATCCAGGTAATCTCAGTGAATTTGCTCGAGGGGCTGTTTACTTACCATCTTTTCAAAACGTTTCAAAAGCATTTGACAATTACGCGTCAAAGCTCTAAACTTAACAGGTTTGCGTAGACTTGCTACGCCTTACTTGGCTTAAGAGTGATTTTAAAGAAGAACATAAAGCCAATTGAATCAAAGTCCATCTGAGCTAAATTAGTGAATAGGTCATTAGCATGGGTTCTGGTGAGGAAGCAAGAGCTACTCAATCTTTAAAACATCTTATGTTTTAGAACCAATGATGTTTTAAAGCGAAAGGACAACATGTTTTTTGACTATCCTCTTCAGGAGCGTGTCCTCACGACTCTTGAAAAAAAGGGCTTTCGTGCCCCTACGCCTATTCAGGCAGAAACGCTGCCCCATACTCTGGCAGGTAAGGACATTCTCGGGCAGGCTCGTACCGGTACCGGTAAAACTCTTGCCTTTGGTTTACCTATCGCCTCGAGACTCGAGCCCCTCAAGGACAAACAAAGAGCCCCCAGAGCGCTGGTGCTTACCCCTACCCGCGAACTTGCTCTGCAGGTCAGCCAGGAACTTGACTGGTTAGCACCGCACTTGCAGGTTACCAGTATTTACGGTGGAACTGGTTACCGCCAGCAAGAACTTGCCCTTAAAAAAGGGACAGATGTAGTGGTGGCTACGCCCGGTCGCGCTATTGACTACATGAACCGCAGCATCTTAAATCTACAATCCATTGAAATTGCGGTCCTGGATGAAGCCGATGAAATGCTTAGTATGGGCTTTTCTGAAGATATTGAAACGTTGCTTAGCGCCACGCCCAAAGAGCGGCAAACTTTACTGTTTAGTGCAACTTTACCGCGCTGGGCAAAAAAGCTGGCACGAGATTATTTGATTGACCCTGAACACATCAATGTTATGGATGATGAAGAAGTTCTCTATGAAGAGCTTGCCATCGAATGCAATGTGCAGCACCGCCCTGGCATTTTAAGCGATTTGCTTCATACGCATTATGCCGATAAAACCATCATCTTTACCGAAACCAAAGCTGAAACCGACGAACTTGCCAAGTTTTTAGAAGAAAATGGTCATAGCGCCGAAGCAATCAATGGTGATCTTAATCAGATTCAAAGAGAGCGCGTCATGAGGCGCTTTCGCGCTGGTCAGGTCAATGCCCTTATAGGCACCAATGTAGCCGCACGTGGTCTGGATATTCCTCAGGTAGACCTGGTTATCCACTACCGCCTGCCTAAAGAGGCTGAAGCCTATCAGCACCGCTCTGGTCGCACCGGGCGCGCAGGTCGTGAAGGTAATGTCATTATGCTTTATGGCCCACGAGAAAGACGAGAACTGTCAAACCTCGAGCGTATCGTTGCCAGAACCTTTAAACGCAGTAGCCCCCCAAGTGCTGATCAGGTTAAAGAAGCCAAGTTGCAAACACTACTTGACAAAGCCAGAAATCAAAACAGCAAAGACAAAAACACCTGGCATACGGTCGCTCAGGAAATCATCAGTAAGCAGGACAGCGATTTGCTTGCTGGTTTATTCAGCCATCTTTTAGGGGGAGCGCCCAGTCCTAGAAGCCTTTTAACCGGAGAGGAAGAGTGGGTTACCCTCGAGCTTAACGAAGCTATGCCAAATGCCGGAAAAGTCATGCGTATTTTGAAGTCATCTGGCATTCAGGAAGTTGGCCGCATTCTGCTGGCAACGGATAGTGCCTATGCCGATGTCAGACCCGCTGATGCAGACACTCACTTGAGTAAACTAGACGGAATTCGCAAGGCTCAGCAAGTGCCAGTAGTCATCGAAAAAACCCCGCAAAAGCGCAGAACTTCTCACAGTTCTAAGAAATCACCTAGACGCCGCTCACAAAACGCCCCTAAAGCCCATTACTAAGGGATATTTTGGCAAAATGTGTTGCGAGATTTAACGTATTCCTTAATCTCGCGTGATACACTTCCGACCGAAAGGAGAAAACTATGGCAAGTACGATGTCCAAAGGTGGTCTTGTTGATGCTGTCGCCAGCAAAGCAGGAATCACTAAAACTGACGCAAAAGCAGCATTAGACGCAGTGATCGATGAAATTACCGCACAACTCAAGGCTGGTAACAAAGTTCAGCTTACCGGTTTCGGTACTTTTGAAGTTCGTCAGCGTAATGCCCGTCAGGGTGTAAACCCTTCAACCGGTAAAAAAATTACCATCAAAGCCAGTAAAGCTCCTGCTTTCAAAGCTGGCGCCGCCCTTAAAGACTCAGTTAACTAAGTCTTTTCCGGGTTAACAGAGCCTTCTTGGATGCAAGAAGGCTTTTTTATTTCAACTATTTTAGGATTGCCCTCTGACACTTATCCAAGAGAAGCAAACTTACGATTAACTCTTAAATTTTCACCTGCCTTTACACGGGTAAGTTAAACCTCTTTCCTTTTTAAGCTAATTGCAATGCAGAGCTTCAGAATGTAGTGTCGCTAGAGATCAGAACAACCAAACGCTTAAGCAGCTTTATCAAGGGGAGGACTTAGCGGCTCGAGTCCATGAGCCACTCGAGCTTTATCACAGCGCTCATTAGCGATACCGTTTTCCCAGGCCACCGGAAACTCTCGGCAAGTACTCGAGCGCTGCCTGTATATACCGCAACTTACTTCTTTACCAATCTCACCTTGCAAGGCAATGCAGCGCGGTTTTTCGCCAAAAGTCCCCTTCATGGCTCGCATAAAGGGGCTGACTTGCTGAGTTAACTCGGTTGGAACTGTTCCGCCGGCCTCATCAATCTCTGCCCAGTAAAAACTGGCTCTAAAATAGGCACAACAGGCGCCACAGGTCAAACACGGATTATCACTCATACAGCGCTATTTAAGGAGATTTTGAGAGCTTTCGGCATCAGCTGGAGAAAATGAGAGTAGCCGAAAATGTATACAAAGATGCGTCCTCCGCCATTGGGGGGCATCGCCGGAGGACGCCAGTGATGCAACCGACGCTTACGGTTAAACCGCGAGACGCCAGTCCTACCAATCTAGCAAAGCCATTCTTACGAATGTCTTAAAATTTCACTCTTTTAACACAAACTGTGTCTGTGTAAGCCAGGTTGGCAGCGCCAAAAAACCCTCGAGGGCAAGTGCTATTCCACCCATAGGCACAGACTCCGAGCCAAACAGCGAAAGTTCAAGCTGACAATCTTTTAAAGGTTTTCCTAGCGCTCTTTGCTTAAGCTCCACGTTTAAAGCGGGCATCATAAAGGGAGCAATGACCGCCAAATTTCCTCCAATGATGATTTTTTCTGGATTAAGGGCGCTAAGTAAATTTGCCAGAGCTATAGCAAGATAGTAAGTGGCATTTTCCAAAACTTGCATAACGACAGAGTCACCGTTTTCAGCTCGAGCCTTTATAGCCCAAACATCTGCCAGATCTAGCCCCTGCTCACGGAGTGCTTTTAATATGGCGGACTCAGACACATAGGTCTCCAGACAGCCTTTATTGCCACAGCTACAAACTTGTCCCTCCGGGTTAACTGTCATATGTCCAATCTCGCCGGCCAGACCCGAACTTCCCCGGTAAAGGGTATCGGCAAGATAAAGCCCGCCACCTACCCCAGAGTGTCCCGAAAGAAAAATAAAATTCTGACAGGCTTGCGCTCTGCCAAAGAGTTTTTCTGCTAAGGCCGCAGCTTTGGTGTCATTATCAAGATATATGGGCAGCCCAAAGGTCTGCTCGAGTCTTTCTCTGATCGCTACGTCACGCCAGCCCAGGTTAGGAGCGAAAACCAGATAACCAGTATCATCAATTAGAGCAGGAATTCCTATTCCTAAAGCTTTAACCTTCTCTACAGTCAACTCGTTTTGCGCAAGAATGTGCTCTACCCCTTGAGAAAGCAGGCGGATGCTGCTCTCTAAATCAGTTTCACCGTGCTCTTCATGTCTGGCTAGCACGTCACCATTTAAATAGCTGAGAATGAGCCGAATGGTGCCAGGCTCGAGCCTGGCACCTAATAAATAGCCAGCCCTCAATGGAATGTTTAGGGCAGTCTCAGGCCGACCCACCTTGCCCCTACTTAGCTGATCGGCCTTCTCGACTAAATCGGCTGCCTCGAGCTGACTGATGATGGTGGAAACCGTTGCCTTATCCAAACCCGTAAGAGCAACCAAATCCCGCTGCGAGCAAGCAGGGTTTTGCCTTAACGCATGAAAAAGCTTAGAGGTATTAACCTGTCGTATTAAGCGAGCGTTCATTGCTTCCCATTTTCCAGATTTCAGCTAAGCTTGGGGCTTCAGTGACGTACTTTTAGGCTTAGCTTGACTTAACCGTCATTATGCGATTTAATTAGTTTGACTGTCAAACTTATATTTTTAGGTAAAGAAAACGCGCTAATGGAGGCACTATGAGTTATACCCCTAGGAAAGAAGATAAGTTCACCTTTGGTCTCTGGACGGTAGGCAATATCGGACGTGATCCTTTTGGCGAACCCACCCGCAAAGGCTTTAGTCCTGTACATATTGTTGAGAAGCTAAGCGGGCTTGGTGCCTACGGCGTTAGTCTACATGATAATGATCTGGTGCCTATAACCGCCAGTGCCAGTGAACGCGACGCTATCGTCAAGGAATTTAAGCAAGCCCTAAGTGATAATGGCATGGTTGTGCCAATGGCGACCACCAACCTCTTTACCGACCCGGCTTTTAAAGATGGTGCCTTTACCTCAGCAGATGCCCGGGTTAGAGGCTACGCCTTGCAAAAAACGATGAATGCCATTGATCTTGGGGTTGAGTGCGGCGCAAGCACTTATGTTTTTTGGGGCGGTCGTGAAGGCAGTGAAGTCGATGCCACCAATAATCCACTCGAGGGCATGGCCTGGTTTAGAGAGTGCATAAATTTTCTGTGTGACTATGTCAAAGATCAGGGCTACGATCTTAAATTTGCCCTCGAGCCCAAACCCAATGAACCAAGAGCCGACATTTATTTACCAACCGTAGGCTCGGCTCTGGGCTTTATCGCAACGCTTGATCACCCAGAGATGGTCGGTCTAAACCCAGAGTTTGCCCACGAGACCATGGCGGGCTTAAGTTTTGTCCACGGTTTAGCACAAGCCATTGATGCTGGCAAGCTCTTCCATGTTGACTTAAACGATCAAAAGATGGGGCGTTTTGATCAGGATTTACGCTTTGGTGCTGAAAACCAGAAGGCTGCCTTCTTTACCGTAAAACTACTCGAGGATACCGGCTACGCTGGCCCCAGACACTTTGACGCCCATGCCCTTCGTACCGAAGACGCAGACGGTGTTTGGGCGTTTGCTAAAGGTTGCATGCGCACCTATCTCATCATGAAAGAGAAAGCTCAGCAATTTAATCAAGATGCTGATATTCAGGCGGCTCTCGCTGCTTATAAAGTTTCTGACAGCACGCTCGAGGGCTACAGCAAAACCTACTCAGCAGCCAACGCCAAAGCTCTAAAAGACTATAGCTTTGACCGGGTAGCTCTGGGTGAACGCGGTCCTGGGCTCGAGCATCTTGACCAACTTGTGGTTGACCTGCTGCTCGGAACCCGGTAGATCAAGGTGGCGCAGCTAAGTTTAGGTCTGGACCTTGGCACCAGTGGTGTCAGGGTCTTGGCAGTTGACGAGAGCGGCAAGCTTGTTGCCGAAGTTAATAAACACTATCCCCTGCTGACTCCCAGACCGGGGTGGACAGAGCAAAACCCAAAAGACTGGGCAGAGCAAAGTCTTGCAGCCTTAACTGAAATGGCCCAAAAACTAGCTGGTCATGAGATTATCGGCCTTGGTCTTTCCGGGCAAATGCACGGCATGGTTCCCTTAGATGCCAATGCCGAAGTCATTCGCCCGGCTATTTTGTGGAATGATCAGAGAACGGGCAAAGCTGTTGAAGAAATGGCTGAGCGCGTTGACCGCGCAGTAATGATTGCTCGTACAGGTAACCCGGCCATCACCGGGTTTCATGTCTGCAAACTTATCTGGATGCGCCAGGAAGAACCCGAGAACTTTGCAAAGGTCAAACATTCTTTATTGCCCAAAGACTACCTGGGCTTTGTACTAACTGGCGAAATGCGGGCTGAACCCACAGATGCCTCGGGGACGAACTGTTTTCACTTGGCCAGCAAACAGTGGGACTCAGAGATTTTATCAGCCCTTGAGCTTTCGACCAGCCTTTTTCCAGAAGTGATCGCCTCTCATGAAGTGACAGGCAGGCTAAAACCAGATCTCGCTCGAGCCACAGGTTTACCAGAAGGCTTACCAATTATTGCAGGCGCTGGGGATAATGCTGCGGCGGCAACAGGTCTTGGACTATCAAGCAAACACACCGAACTTGGCAGTGTTAGCCTTGGGACGTCTGGTGTCATCTTTGCGCCATTAACTGAGGCTACGCCAGATCCAGACGGTCGTGTCCATCTGTTTTGTCATGCTGATGGTGGGTATAACCTGCTGGGTGTCACCCTTTCCGCAGCGGGCAGCTTGCAGTGGTACCACGATACCTTTGCCGCCTCGAGCTCCTTTGATGAGCTGCTTAAGAATGCGGAAACAAGCCCAGTCGGTGCCAACGGCGTGACCTTTAAACCCTATCTCGCAGGTGAGCGCACACCGCATATGAACCCTAATCTACGCGGCTCCTTCAGCGGTTTAAGCCTCGCCAACACGCAGGCAGATGTCACTAGAAGCGTTTTAGAGGGCGTTGCCTTTAGCTTACGAGATGCTCTGAATGTCATTTCTCCCTTAACCACCTTAACTTCAGCGCTAGCAACAGGAGGCGGTTCCCAGAGTCCCTTCTGGTTACAAATGGTCTCAGACGTTCTTGATTTACCCCTCACGGTACCCAGTTTTAATCAGGGTGCTGCGTATGGTGCTGCCCTCTTAGCCTTTAAGGGCGCAGGACTCATAAAGGATACCCTGGACCTGGCCTCGAGCAGTCATACCAGTAGCGTAAGCCCCAAAAATCACCAGGCGTACCAAACCGCCTGGCAAAGCTATCAGTCAAGCTCCTTTTAAAGCCTTATTTAGAAAGGTAACGCTAAAAGCCAAGCAAATTTTATGTTTTTAGGTATTGATTTAGGTACCGGATCTGTAAAAGCCTTAGTCCTGGGGGAACAAGGGGAGGTTCTGGCTGAGCATTCTGAAACCTATGAGGTCAAATCACGCCATTCGGGATGGGCGGAAACCGATACACGGCTCTGGTGGCAAGCAACCTGCAAGGCAGTTAAAAGCTGTAGTGCCAATTTTGATATAAGGGCCATCGGTCTTTCTGGGCAAATGCATGGGGTTGTGCTGTGTAAAAGAGACGGCACCCCCCTCTATCCTGCCATTCTTTGGGCCGATATGCGCTCGAGTGCAACCTTGCCGCCTTACCACAGCCTCAGTCCAGTGGAAAAGAGAATGCTCGCCAATCCACTTACTGCCGGAATGATGGGGCCAAGCCTGCTCTGGCTCAAGCAGCATGAACCTGATCTTTATCAAAAGGCTGACCTAGCCCTGTCCCCCAAAGATTGGTTACGCTTAACCCTAACCGGTCAGGCTCATGCAGAACCCTCTGATGCCTCAGCTACTTTGCTTTATGACCTCGAGGAAAACAGCTGGGCAGATAAACTCATTGCCAAACTCGAGTTAAGACGAGAACTCTTTCCCTCGCTAATAAAATCATCAGCGATTGCTGGTAGCTTGCAAACCAAGGCTGCTAACGATCTAGGTCTCAAAGAAGCACTTCCGGTTGTTGCCGGAGGGGCAGATGCAGCCTGCAGCGCTTTTGGCAGTTATTTACGGCAGGAAGGCCAGGTACAAATCAATCTTGGTACTGCCATGCAGATATTTGCCGTTCGTAATCAGGCCATCATTGACCAAGAGCTCCGAACCCATCTTTATAGAACCGTTGAGGACAATTACTATGCTATGGCTGCCATGCAAAACGCTGGCATTGCCTTTGAGTGGGTAAGAAAGGTGCTAGGGCTTAGCTGGCCCCAAATGTACGAGGAGGCCTTTGTAAAAACAGACTCGAGTAAAGGTCTACTCTTTTTACCCTATCTCACCGGCGAGCGCACGCCTCACCTGAATCCGCACGCCAGCGCTTGCTGGCAGAGTATGCGGCTCGAGCATGAGCGCTGCCATCTGGTGCGCGCTGCTTTTGAAGGCATTGCCTTTGCCCTGAAAGATGGGCTTCTGGCACTGCAGGCAACAGGTATAAGGTTTGAATCGCTCAGATTAGCAGGCGGAGGAAGCATAGACCCAAGGTGGCAACAGCTCCTGGCAGATGTTCTGGCATATCCCTTAGTTCCAGTAAATCATCCTTCTGCCTCTGCCTCTGGCGCGGCTCAACTCGCAGCTCGAGCCTTGGGCTTCGATTTTAAGCAAGAAAAACCTGGCGTAGTAGCCATCGAACCCAAAATACCGGAACTTTATTTCTCTGGCTTTGAGGCGTTTAGAAAAACTTATCACTTGCTTTATCCGGAAAAACCAAGCTAAACCATCTAGATAGATAATATCCCTAATGAAATAAACATCTCTTAGTAGGGTTCTTCTCAAACAGTCTTGAACCGGTGGTACATTGAACATGATGTATCTGAATCACT
>JAGQHN010000121.1 GCA_020431825.1 Trueperaceae bacterium
AGCTGGCTACTTTTTGAGCCTTCGCCTTCTTCACGCGAAATGCGAGCAACCACCCCTTCTTTATGCTCAAACTGGTAAATGGTTTCCTGAAACTGACTATCCAAGACGGTTCTAGCGGTTATGACAATGACCGACTGAAAGAGCTTATGCCCACTCTCTTCGTAGAGGCTGGCAAGCTGATGAGCTGTCCAGGCAATCGAGTTGGATTTGCCTGAGCCTGCGCTGTGCTGCACCAGGTATCTGTGTCCGGGTCCTTCACGTTTAGCACTGTCTACCAGTCGGGTAACGACATCCCACTGGTGGTAGCGGGGGAAGATAATGCGCTCACTTATCCGCTCAGTACCAAGGGCATCTTTTTCGGTTTTCTTTTGCACATGAATAAAGCGACCAATGACCTTTAGCCAGTTATGCCAGTCAAAGACTTCTTCCCAGAGATAGGCAGTGTCATAGGTTCCGCCTGTTATTGGGTTACCTGCGGAGCCGTCAGACTGTCCTTTATTAAACGGGAGAAAGGTGGTGCTTGTACCCTCGAGCCTGCTGGTCATCCAGACTTCTTTCTGGTCAAGGGCAAAGTGAACCAGTGCGCCCCGTTTAAAGGTAAGCAGCGGTTCTGCTTTTTTGCTTCTTGGGTCTACGGGGGGTCTATCTTCTTTATATTGCTTTTTGGCATTATCAACCGTTTGCTTAAACATGCTTTTTAGCTCTAAGGTAGCTACTGGTATGCCGTTTAAAAACAAGACCAAATCCAGCCGACCTGCGTAGCCATGCGGGCTGTAAATAAGCTCTGGCACGACGCGCAAGCGGTTTTGGGCGTAACGGGTCAAGATGTCTTCATTCAGGTTATGGTCAGGTTTAAACTGCGCCAGACGAACTCTTGCCCCTCTATCTTTAAAGCCATGACGCAGGACGTTTAAGGCACCAACTTTATCTAGCTGTTTGGCGACATTCTTTAGCAGGGTTCCCTGACTATCTTGCGGGTACATCTTTTGAAACTTTTGCCACTGGTCGGGGTAGCTATCGGCAAAAAAGCCCAGCACATCTTCGGGGTAGAGTCCTAGCTCGGTGTTATAGGCACTATTATGCCCACGTAGCCAGCCATGCTGACACAGGTGAGCCATAATGTCATTTTGAAATTGGGTCTCTCTGGCGTCTGCCACATTTTCTCCTCGAGCCTTTTCGTTAGGGGCTATCATAAACCATAGCCATAAGACTAACTCAAGACGTTTGGCTGACTTTTAGACCAAACGCCTTGGTCAATCCAGGTATTCATTTCTTATTCGTTTACTCTGTTAGAAATCAGCGGCTTCATCCACAACCCCAGTAGGAAGCAGCCAGAAAGTAAAACCATATCAAGTAAAGTACGAATGCCAAAGCCAAAACTGAAGGAATAGCAATCAGTATTCGGTAAACAAGTTTTATACCAAGCCTCAGAATCAATCTCAACATGCCTAATGTGGCTGCGCCCATCAAGGGTATCGTCACCCAAAACATAAGCGTCATGCTCAAACAGGCATCTTCTGCTGGAAACATAATCATTCAGAGAGAACCGACAAGGAAAATGGAAATAACCAGCAGGATAGGTGACGTTAGTACAAACCAGGTCAGGCATTTTCTAGGTGTATTGACCAGTAGCATAATCACTCCAATCAAACCCATAGTGAATACCTTTCCCCTCTTTATATGTTAGAGCTTTTTCTTTTGGTATCTATCCTCTTTTTGATTACTCATCGGTCAGAAAAACCATGACAGCTAGGTTTTTATTGGGTAAGCAAAAGTTAGTACCAGTAATCTACCAAGCAAATAAGTTCATCAAACGAAAAGTGCATTTAACATCGTGACAGCAGGGTTTCACGCAACTGCCGTGAGGTTTCCATTAACCCCATGTGCCTGCCTAGAGCGTGTTATGAACTCGAGAATTATGCTATCAGATCAGGTAAACGCGTCCTGGACGAATTTTCTTGACATTTTAACCGAAGCACAAAAATTGAATTGCACCTTAAAATCAATGTCTTTTACCCTTATGCAAAGTCATACCAGACAAATACTACGTCTCAGAGGCAGTTTTGAAGGCTTAAATCCTTTTCAAGTTCATAACACGCTCTAGACGCCTCAGCCTGCTCAGCTTGAACGTTTAGATAGGCAGTAAGCTCCTCTTTGTGGCGAAGATAAAAAGCAATGACTGCATAGACATCGGCAAGGCTTAACGATGAATAACTTAAAGCAATCTCTTCGGCACTTGCCCCTAAATTAAAGTCAGAGACGATAACCTCGAGCCCTACCCTTGTTCCAGAAACCAAGAGCACACCCTGTTCTGTCTGCGTCAAAGGTACGTTTTCAGGGCTAAGGTCAACGGTCATAGTGCGTCATGTTCACAACCCTCTTCGATAGCAGTTTGCATTTCTAGAAGTTGGGCAGGTGAAATGGTATCAGCTAAGTTGAGTAAAGATGAGCCTGTTACCCCTTTGGGCTGCGCCGCCAATAAACGAGCAACGGCTAATACCTGCTGCCTTTGTTCAAGAGGAAGCTCATTTACTTCTTCAACGATTTGAGCTGTTACATCTTGAGCAGTCATAGTTGATTACCAAAGCCATTCTAGCAATAGTGTATTGCCTAACTCTCATCAAAACTACGCTGAATAAGCGCTTTGACCCGTTCCAAATCTTCCGGACTTTGAACCTTTACCTCTAAATCCCCACTTCCCCAGCCCTTACCTGTAGAATCTCTGGCAAAACCATCTTTAAAGTAAGACGCATCTACACTCGAGGGCTTCAAATTAATGTAAAGCTTCAAGCCTGAAAATGCGGGCTGAATAACCACGGTCAAAAAGTTACGCAAACGCCGATAGGCTATATAGTATTTGAGTAACTTTTCCTGTACATCTTCACCAAGAGAGAAAACAAAAGCTTGCAGCTCATCAAAAAGCAGGCGCAGTTCTGGAGCTGAGGTTTGAAAGCGTTCATCAAGACTGGAAGCATCAAGTTCTTTAGGCTCTGGCGCATCGGTTTGCTTTTTGGTTCTGCTGACTGACACTCGCTCACTACTTGAACCAGCATTTATCAGCTCCAAAAGCACAAGTTCAGCCCCAAACAGCTTATAGCGAATGAGTTCAATATTGCGGTTCATCTGCTCTACGGCGTAGCTGTCATAACGGCTAAAATCTTCAGCGATGCACAGCACTCGTGGCGCAGACCAGTCAACCTGTTCAGCTTCAGCCACACCCAGTTTACGCTGTACCAGCAGTTCAAAATCTGCCTTATGGTCAAGCAGCCAGTCCAGGTAGAAAAGCCCCTGATTGATGACATTATCGTTACTGGAGCGCTTATACTCGACGATGACTGGGCTATAGTTTTCATCAAGACCCAGTGAGTCTATGCGCCCTCTATGTCTTTCACCTGTTTTGTACTCGCTTGCCAGAAAGCGCACGCCCAGAAAGACATCCATATGCTCTTCGATGAGGGTTTGCAGTTCTTTTTCCAGACGCACACCCGAAGCAGAGAGGCGTTCAAAGCCAGATACCGAGCGTTTGAATACCTTTAAATCAGCCACCTGTTACCTCTGTGGTTTGGGTTTCAGAGGATGCGGGGGGCTGCCAGTCACGCACGTCAATTTTGCCTGTTACGGCTGCGCTGATGAGAGCGGTGCGGCGTTCTTGGAGGAGGTCGATTAGTCTTAGAGCCTTATTTTCTGACTCTTCAATTTTCTGAAGTCTAAATTTAGCAAGTTTCGTTCTTTGTATTTGTTCCTCTTTGGAGGGTAAATTTATCTTATATGACAAAATTTGGTCTGGGCTAATATGAGGAACACTAACACCTGTCAAGTCAACTTCCACAAAAGACTTAAACTCAATACTTTCAAGAATCATTTGCAAGAAATCTTGTGTTAGTCCCTCTTTAGCTCTTAATCTTGTTACTCGTTGAAGTAATAGGGAGGGCAAATCATCTTTGTTGACACGTGCGACGCGAACACCAGCCCCTATCCACGGACGGTCCATTCCAAATACTATGTCATTTTCTTTCAGATAAAACCGCTCTAATCCTTCAGAATGACTTTTTGGCCAGTAAGCAACATCATCCCATTTTATAATTCCAATTCCGACATTAATCCCTCGTAATAATGGGATGTCTTCAGAATTGTCTGTATATCCTGAGCTAGCGAAAGCAAATCCAGACAGCAGGTCAACATAGTACCCAAGTTTGACTGGCACATCCGGGTTAAGCCCTTTGGTTAACGCATGAGAAATGACGGCTTGCCTTTTTTCTTTGAGCAGTTCTATAAGCTTTTCTTGCTTGGCAATCAGGGTGTCAATCTTGCTTGTTTCATACTCGAGGAAGGCAGCAATTTTTTCTTGCTCCTCAATCTCAGGAAAAGGTAACTTGAAAGCTCTAAAATCATTCTGTGAAAGATACTGTTGTATAGCTCCAGTTCCTAGTGAGGATAGCTCAGGTTCACTTGCTTGCATTAGATAATATAGAAATTCAGATAGTAGATTATGTAAAGGATATAAACCGATAAAAGTTTGATTGGAAATAAGGGGTTGTTTAACAATTGCAGTCCTTCCCATATTACAACTACAGGAACATAGAACAGTTTTTATCGGAAAAACCTTTAGATTCATTTCTTTTACGGTATTCTCACTTACACCTTGTCCTGATTTTGAAAAGGCAATATACTTACCATCAAAATCCTCAATTCTTATCCATGGTATGTCGCCTGTTAAATCTTTTGGTTTATCTCGCATAGGCACAATTGTTAACGTACGGTAGCCTAACTTCGTTACATTCCAATGGTTAGGAACTTTGCCCAACCACTCAACCCCCGACTCCTTATACTCCTCATAAGGCTTATACCTCCCCCCCATCAAACATGTACCTCACGCAGCAAGTCCATTATCTCAGCGCTTAGCACATCCAGCTCAGCATCTATCTCTTCCAGTGGTCTGGGTGGGGTGTAGCTGTAAAAGTGTCTGTTAAAGGGTATCTCGTAACCGACTATGCCAGCTTGTCCGTCCAGCTCATCGGTCTTGCTTTCATCTATCCAGGCATCAGGCACATGGGGTTTGACTTCACCTGCAAAGTAGGCGTGTATGTCTTCTTTTAAGGGTACATTTTCATAGTCTCGCAGGTCGCTGCTAGCTTCTATTTTGCCTTTGCTTTTCACGGTTTCGGCTGTGTCATCTTGCTCAGACAGGTGTTTTTGCAGGGCTTTTTTCAAGCTGGTGTTTAGCTTTATGGGGTTGTGCTTACCTTGCAGGGCTTGCTGCTGCACCTGATTTTCCAGAAGTTTATAAAATGTCCTTTCGCTTTTCACTTCGCTCTCAAAGGTATTTAGTGCCATGAGCAGCGCCGCTTGCTCAGCATCAGAGAGTTTTTGAAAGCTGTTGTCTTCTTTCAGGTTGGCTTGCCGCTCTGGGTCATGGGGGTAGTAGCAAAGTTTCAAGGGACGCTCAACGGTTATGCGGCGGTAGCCAAAGTCTGTGGTGTCAAAGACTTTGCTCTGTTCGTTTTCGGCAAAGCTGCCGTAGAGCCTGACCACATCAGCTATGTAGTTTTCTATGGTATTGCGCTTGCTGCCCAGACTTTTACGCATCTTGCTGTACATCTCGGTAGCATTGACCAGTTGCACCTTGCCTTTGCGCTCACGGCTTTTGCGATTACTGAGTAGCCATATGTAAGTGGCTATGCCTGTGTTATAGAACATATCCGTCGGCAGCGCAATGATGCCTTCTAACAGGTCATTTTCTAAGATGTAGCGCCTTATGCTGCTCTCACCACTACCAGCACTGCCAGTGAATAACGGACTACCATTCAAGATGATACCGATGCGACTGCCACCCTCTTGCGGGTCACGCATTTTGCTTATCAGGTGCAGTAAAAATAGCAGGCTGCCGTCACTGACTCTGGGCAGTCCGGGGCCAAAGCGACCTTCATAGCCTCTGGCACTTTCATCCTTAATGGCTTTTTCGACCTTTTTCCAGTCCACGCCAAACGGTGGATTGGAGAGCATGTAGTCAAATTTGTTCGCGCTTAACTGGTCATCTGAGAGGGTGTTGCCATATTTTATCTGGCTGACATCCTGCCCTTTTATCAGCATGTCACCTTTACAAATCGCATAGGACTCAGGGTTAAGTTCCTGCCCAAAGACACGTACCGTTACCTCACGGTTATAGTCCAGCATGTGCTCCATGCCGCTGCTCAAAAAGCCCCCTGTACCTGCCGTTGGGTCATAGATGGTGATGATTTTGCCGGGCAGGGTCAGGCTGTCGCTGTCATCTATAAAGAGCAGGTCGGTGGTTAGCTTTACGATGTCTCTGGGAGTAAAGTGCTCCCCTGCCGTTTCATTGCTGCTTTCAGCAAAGCGGCGTATGAGTTCTTCAAAGATAAGCCCCATCTCATGATTGCTTATTTTCTCTGGGCTTAAGTCAATGGTCTTAAAGCGCTCAGCTACTTTATAGAGCAGGTTGACTTCGTTTAGCTGGTCAAGGTAGTCAACAAATTTGAAGTAGTCAAAGATTTCCTTAGCTTCTTTGCTAAATTCATTGAGGTAGCGCACTAGGTTGTCATAGGTGTCATTTTCACCCAGTTTGGTTAGCGTTATGGCGCTGGTGTTGTAAAAGGGTTGTTTGGCTGCCTGCCGAAGCAGTCTTTCTTTTAAGATGTCGGGCTGGTCTTTTTGGGTTTCATAGGTTTGCAGCACTGCGTCTCGGGTGGGCTCGAGGACACACTCGAGCCTCCTTAAGAGGGTAAATGGGAGGATAACGCGACCATACTGGCTTTGTTTAAAGTCACCACGTAACAGGTCGGCTACGCCCCAGATGAAATTGGCTAGGTTTTGTTCCATGCTTTTGGAATCTTATCACACGCAAAACTGCTAAAAGCCTCTATCAAACTCAACATTACCCAAAAACTAATCTACTATCCTATGAGCCTCTTAGTCCAATGTTTCTGAGCCTTTTTAAGGCGGTAGGTACCTGTAAATACAACATATTGTATCACAGGCTACATACAGGTACCAGAAAAACCATCTAGAATACCTTAAATTTTATGGTACTGATTAAACTGTTTACTTCTTTTCACTTAACCTACTCTTCTGAACAAATACAGGAGTTTCTCGGTTTTACTGCTTTAAACATTGGGGGCAATCAAGAACTTGAAGGTACGAGTTATCAAAACTATTAGCAATTCTAAATATGTTAATCGCTCAGCTTTTCTAGATATTAAGACTATTCTGTTTTTATGCCTCTTTTCACAATTCATTGTAGATTCTTCTGATAAAGCAACAGCTAATTCTTTAAAAGTAAAAGTTAGAAAGCAGCTTATACAGTTCAATTTTATCAGGGGCGAACAAGCTAATCTCCCTCGAGCATTTTGTAATGATTCTGTTAGTGATGACCCTGCTTTCGGGAGTGTTTTAATAATTCCTATAGGAGCAATTCTCAAGATTTTAGGTCTCCTATTGGAGGCACGCATTCAAAAGCTCCTCCGAACTCTTTTTACGAAAACCGATTGGCTCCCCTATGGTTACAATTGCAGTTTCCCTGGTAATTTAGCCACTTCGCGAATACCTATTGCAAAACCCAATTCCCCAGCAATCTCTTTCTAAATAGACCCATTAACAATTTAGTTATCGGTCTCAGAACTTTATTGGCTTTTTAGCTCGAAGTTCTTGCCATGACGCATGTCATGGCTCTAGAAAGAGGAATTCCTTTTGAACACTAATGTTAACAAAGGGCAATATAAATTAGCCCTTAATCTGAAAGAGTCTGCTGAGGCAATGGGCGTCAGCGTACCCACTATGAGCAAAATGCTCAAAGAACAAGTCATACCTTGCACCCGCTACGGTCGTCGCATATTTGTCAGCGTAGAGGCGTTAGAAGCGTTTTTAAACGAGGTGCAGGAATGACTCAGGACTACTATGAGCCATTCCCAGGCAGACAGCCTACTCAAGGCTTTTTGAACTGTCCTCGTTGTGGTCAGAAAGAACCACACGTTTTTGAGAACGGGAAACACATATCCGCTAAATGTCCTGAATGTAACACCTTCATACGTCACGTAAAACGCACCAGCTATCTTGGAGCCAACTTTCTTAAGCACCAGCGGGAGCAGCTCCCTCATGGATAAACAGGAACAGATTCAAATCTTTTCAGATGCTCTCTGGCAAGGCAACTCAACCGAGTTGCGGTGTATCCATCCCAAAGGTGGCATTCAAAGCATGTGGGGATCCTTAAAATCCCCACATGTCATCGACAAAGCAACACGGCTGAATGGACAGGGGTTTGATGTCTTTGCAGTTATTAATCAACCAAAGCCAGAGACTAAAGAGCGCATTGAGCAGCGTGACCCTGAAACGGGAAAACGAAGATTGACGAGAGATTGCGATATTGACAGCATCAACGCAATATTCTGTGAAACAGATAAACCTGAGGTTTTAACAGGGGATAACCTGCAAGCATTCATCTCGTCAGACCTGCCCCCGAGTATGGTGATTCGGAGTTCCTATCCGAATCACTTACATGCCTACTGGCTTACTCGAGATACCCCGGTTACCATGGCAAAACCGTTGTGTGAAGCGGTTATCAGATACTACGACGCCAGTCCAGAAAGCAAAAATCCAGCGAGGGTTTTAAGGGTTCCTGGTTGTATTCATCAGAAGTCAGGCTTGATGGTGACATTGGTCCACTTTAACGGGAAGGATTATGACTTTGCAGATTTGGCAGGTTTTTTTCAACCTGTTCTACCTCAAGCTCCTTCAGTCAGGAGGAGGATACCCTACCAAACCTGTTCGAATGAGGTGATCAGGCGATTAATGAAAGGCTGCGAGACTGTCGCAGCTAACATGCAGGGTGCACAAGGCAGGCATAGGCGCTTATTCTGGGCAGCTATCAACTGCAAAAACCATCATATGCCTTTAGAGCAGGCTAGAGGGGTGGTGTGCTATATGGCGGATTGTTTACCCACGCGGGAGGGGAATCCTGTACCGCATTTTGAAGCGCTGAGTGTTCTCGAGCATGTGTATAGCAGTGACTATCCCTTGGGGGAGGCGTGGGCCTTTCCCAAAAAACAGAAAAAAGGTCAAAAAGCTTATCTTAAGGGGGTCTGGTCCAGATGAATGATGCCCTCAAAGCTTTAGTAAGCGACTCACGAAAAGATAGCCTCGATAACCATAATGAATGGCAAAATGACCTTTTCAATACTATTTTCGAGGCAAAGTTGAGCCAAACCGAGATAGGAATGGTGTTTAGGAGCATTGAAGGTGTCGCTAAAGGTGATCTAGAAACAGATTGGAAAGCTTATCTTGGGGTAGCAAGTGACGCTGGTGATGACCACCATCAGAAAAGTACCCAAAGTAAAATCCTACTTGAGCTTGTCCTTGATAGCGACCCAAAGCTGTTTCACAGCCCAGATCGCATAGCCTATGCTCAGGTAAGAGTTGCAGAGCACCTTGAAGTGCTCGAAATTGGGTCAGGGCAGTTTCGCCTTACCCTAAATAAACTCTTTTTTGATGCTTATGGTAAACCTCCCGCGACCCAGGCTCTTGAGGATACTTTAAAGGTTTTAGAAGCGAAGGCCCTTTTTCAAGGTGATGAATTACCTGTTTATGTTCGTCTAGCTGAACACAACGGAAAAATATACCTAGACCGAGGGGATGATGAACGGGGAGTCGTAGAGATTGATGAAAAAGGCTGGCGTATCCTAAGAGAATCCCCAGTCATGTTCAGACGGCCTAAAGGGCTTGAACCTTTGCCTGAACCTAAAAAAGGAGGTGATCTGAATAGGCTTTTTGACTTTGTAAATGTTGAAGATAAAGAGCGCGTTTTGCTTTTGGCTTTTTTAGTCGCATGCCTAAACCCAAAAGGCCCTTATCCATTACTCATTCTGATAGCTGAGATGGGTAGTGGAAAGAGTACGCAGACTCGCATTATTAAAAGCCTAGTTGATCCAAACCTAGCGCCTTTAAGAAGCGCACCCCGAGATGAACGAGATTTACTGATTGCGGCTGTCAACTCACGGGTTCTAGCCTACGATAACCTCTCTTATGTCTCACCCAGCCTGAGCGATGCCCTTTGTCGGTTGTCAACGGGAGGCGGTTATGCTACACGTGCGCTTTATTCAAACTCTGAAGAAACCATCATTGAAGCGATGCGACCCGTCATTTTAACTGGTATCAATGACTTAGCTACGCGCAGTGATTTAATTGACCGTGCTGTGTTTTTACACCTACCACGGCTTAAAGAAGGCATGAATAAAACCGAGCGCGAACTGCTTCAGAGCTTTGAAAAGGCCAGACCATTTATCCTTGGATGTTTACTTGACGCTGTCTCAGTTGGCTTAAGAAAACTACCAGAAACGAAAGTGGAAAACCTACCCAGGATGGCAGATTTTGCCACGTGGGCAACAGCGTGCGAAACTGGATTGGGCCTTGAGTCAGGAACTATCCTTAAGGCTTACAGAGAAAACCGAGCCCTAGCAAATGAGACGGCTTTAGCCGAGTCACCTTTATCTGTGGTTATTCAGAAGTTCGCTGAGGCTTACCAAACTAAGTCATGGCAAGGAACAGCCTCAGAACTACTCTCTGCACTAGAAAGGATAGCAACAGATATCCAACGCACTTCTAAGGCATGGCCTAAGGCAGCCAACGTATTGTCGAATAAGCTCAGAGGGCTGGCACCAAACCTGAGGAATACAGGGCTTGAAATTGAAATGTCCAGAACAAGTAATGGTTCCAGAATAAGCGTGAAAAAGACCGTCACTATCGTCACATCGTCACCGGGCGAAGAGAAAAGCTGTCCTGAACAGGAAAATCTAGATGACAGTTTTGATGACGGTCTTTTTAATAGTGACTATCTTGAAATATCATCGTCATCTGAGAAAACAGGTCTAGGACACCATAGTGACGATGGTGTAGGTGATGACGATCTTATCCAAGACATTTCTAAAGCCCGAAGAGAACAAAGGGTATCGCTCCGAGAGGAAGAAAAGGTACTGACATGACCGCCAAACAATTGCAGATTCACCTACGGGAAAACGGAGTCAAGCTCTGGCTCGAGGATGGTATGCTTGCTGCTAGTCATACAGAAAAACTCACGCCAGAACTGCTTGTTGGCTTAAAGCTGCTAAAGCCTGAACTCATCAGCCTGCTTAATCCCAGGCGTACCTATGCCAGTGACTTACCCAGTCACTGGCAGCACATCCCAGACATACCTGCTAAGGGTGAAAGGTGGAAAGGAAATATCCAAATGGTCGTGGTGCACGCTATAAGGTCAACTTGTTTTACAGGTGGTATATCCTTAGATTTGAAACCAAACTCGATGCAGTTAGCGTCGTTGATAGCGAGAGAAAAAAGCGGATGTTTGCTGACCTGAATGAGTTCTACCGCTGGGCATGGGCTGAACACTTTTATGCAAGCCTTTGCTTTCAAGATAGGCTTAACTAGCAAAGGAGTATAGCTAGCAGATCAAAACGCGCTTGGGGTAGAACCTAATCCTTACCCTAGGCGCGTTGTTTTGTCATCTACTGTTTTCAAGGAGAAAGTGGTTCTTAAAACTAACCCAGCACTAAGCTTCGCGCGTGTATGAGAAGAGTCTACTTTCTCTCGAAAGGTAGGTACTCTTAAGCATGACAACATGTTCAAATGCGACTACTATTCACCACATTAAAAACCCTCAAAAACACCGATGCTGCCTGGGTTTTCCGGGTGTTCAAGGAATAAGCACTTGTAAATTCAACACATAATCCCTTAATCGATTTGAGAAATCCTGTGCAGGAAGGAATTTCTTGATGTCTCTTGCTCAAAATAAGGCAAAAATCCCCTTTTAATTGCTCATAACACTTGACAAGGTGTGATTTATTTCACAAGGCATCGTTTATAGACAATAACTTGTCATCACACTCTGTATTAGGAACTCCGCCCCAGGGGGGTCTAACTTTTGCAAACTATTCTTAAGACTCTACTCTTCATATTCCAATAGGTCTCCTATTCCTACCTTCTCCCCTGTCATATCTCGGAGTATCTTTATCAGGGTATCAAGTTTATCTATTGGTGGTGTTCGATCCCCAGATGACCACTTTCTAGCAGTAATTCCTGATATACCATAATTGCCATTTTCTACAAACTTTTCTATGGCATAGCCTGTTATGTCTTTACTTGATAAGTAGCTCTTAAGCTTGAAAACTATTGGCACATTCATAGTTTACATTATGAAGCCATACAGGGTACCTTTTGTATCATGAGATACATTTTGTACCTGTTACTATTTGTACCATATATTCATAGCCAAGGACAGGCGTCCAACCATGGTCCTTGACTAAATCCCAATTGAAAGGATTGGTGACATTTTATGTCATTATCCGAACGCTATAAGTTTTATCAGGACATTCATGCCTTAGCAGACAAGCTAGGTATGAATGAAGACAGCTATCGTCAGATGTTAGTTGAATTGACTGGCTTTAGCAGTTGTGTTGAGTTAAGACCTTCCGAGCTTAGAGAAGTATTGAAGCATTTAAAAGTGCAGGCTGGTCTCGTTTATAACCCTGCTGAGATTGTTAGTGATGAAGAAGCCTTGGCGGTACTGGCATGAATGCGCTTAAGCCTGAGAATTATTGTGGCAAGGGCTTTGGCAACTTACGCAAGTGTAAGGGCTATTTGAAAAAGACCAATGATGTGGTTTTAGGGTTATTGGCTAAGCCTGCTAGTTTTGTTCTGGCTGCGTCATTTGATGCTATGCCTTTAGAGCTTTACGATTCAGTAGAAGCCTTTACCGCTCCTGTTATTGAGTCTGAGTATTTAGGGTTTGATACCTGTCTTTATTGCGATGATTTAAGAATAGTAGAAGCCATTGACCAGTTTAATGGTGACACCTTTGCTCCCTGTCCTCACTGTTGTGGTGAGGACAAACTCGAGCCTGTTAGTGATGAGATAGAAGACAAGCTCGAGCCTATTGCCTCTCCTGTTTTGATTGATAAGCCTAAAAGCAACCCGAAGTTTAATATGCCTGCTATATATCTTCATCTTTATAGCAGGATGGATGAAGACAAAATGACCATCTGGGAACGTAAGCATAGGGATAGTTTGCTTAAGGATGCAGCATGATGCGGGGTAAAGAGACTGCGTTTGATGTAAGTGTTAAAGACTTGTTAGCCGAGATTAGCTCGGCTGGCAAGTGGGTTAAGCCATGGGTGTTTAGATTACCTCGTAATTTACAAGGGAGAGTTTATTCAGGCTCGAATGTGTTTACTTTGCTTTCTGCTATGAGAGAGCATGATTGGGTAAGTCCTTACTTTGGGACGTTTCTTCAGGCTAAAGATTTAGGGTATCCCGTACCTAAAGGGGTTAAAGCGTTAACCAGAGTGATTTTTGCTGGGAATGTGTTTAAGAAGCTCGAGGCTAGTGCTAGTAGAGATATGCAAGTTAAAGCTAGTGCCAGTGATGAGGGTAAAAAGCTTGTGTTTAAGTATTCAGAGCATGCTGTCTGGAATGCTGAGCAGATTAAAGCCGAGCCTTTATTAGTCTCTAATGTTAAAGCTGATGAGCTTACGGATAAAGTTCTTGACTGGTATGCAAAATTAGGCGTTTGCTTTAGCTGGGGTTTAGGGGAAAGAGCTGCTTACTCTCCTCTATCTCATTCCATAGAATTACCAAGGCTCGAGGTCTTTCATGAGCAGGCGGGGTTTGTGGCTACTGCGATTCATGAGCTTGTTCACTGGACAGCTAAAGATTTAGTACCAAGAGAGCTTAGCTCTGTTTTTGGCAGTTCTGAATATGCAAAAGAAGAGCTTATTGCTGAGCTTTCGAGTTTGATGCTGTTAGGTGAGTTGGGTATCTCGAATGAGAATCAGAAAGCTTATCTCAAAAGCTGGCTGGGTAAGTTTGAAGAAAGTGAGCATGAAGCTATTTTGGCTGAGGCGTTAAAGGTGTCTGGCAAGGTGGTTGGGGTTGTGGCTGAGAGGGTGGGGTTGTGATGGCTCACCTATTGGTTCTGATACTTATCCTCATTAGCTTTCCAACACCACTAAATGCCCTGGTCATTTTATTGGTTTTCTCGCTCTTTTCTACCCGGCAGATTCAATCCTTTTCCATTTGGATATTTGTTTCCATGGTTGTTCTGGCGCTAGTCATTGTTCTTTAAAGAAAAAGGACCCTGTTAACTCCAGGGTCCTTAAATAAAACATATGAAAAGTTACTTTTGGACATATAAGGTGGTATAATGGGGCAACTAAATCAGCTTTTAGCTGAAATTCTGCAAATGGAGTGTATAAAACCAGATTTATCGGCATCTAGTTAATGCTGCTGGTTACTCTATTCGCAGTTCATTATCCAAATTTCACAACGTATCCCTTTTGATAGTGACATGTCATTGGTCATTTTCTAGACATTTATAAATTGGAGGCATCATGCCAAAACGCAAGATAAAACATAAAGCCAGAGCCGATGGCGAAGGTACCATTTACAAACGAGAGGTCAAGCGTAAAGACGGTTCAACCTATATAAGGTGGGAAGCCAAATTGACCATAGGCTATGAAAACGGTCAGCGTAAACGCAAAACCTTTTACGGCGCTACTCAAAAGGAAGTATTAGACAAGCTGAGTAGCACCAAACAGGATTATGCCCTTGGGATAAGCCCGAATGCACCTCTATTCGAAAGCTTTGCCTTTCAATGGTTAAAAGAAAAAGCTTTAAGGGTCAAATCGCAAACCCTAGCAGATTATCACTATGAACTCGAGGGCTTTGCCATTCCTTTGCTGGGTCATTTAAGTTTGGAGAAAATCACTCCGACTCACATACAAAATCACATTATGCAATTAGCAGATAAACACGGTACCAAAAGAGCTAACCGCAATAAGCAGTATATTTCCATGCTTTTTAATGACGCGGTTGCTCTAGAGCTTATAGTCCGCAATCCTTGCAAGGCAATTAAGAAATTACAGGAGGAACGTCAAAAAATGGTTATCTGGAATCCAGACGAAGCTTATCGCTTTTTAGAAACGGCAAAATCAAGCAAGCTATACCCTTTGTTTTATCTAGCAATGTCTACTGGGTTAAGGCGTGGCGAGGTCTTAGCGCTTTGCTGGTCAGACATAGACCGGCACTTCTTGTCAGTAAAGCGCAATTTGATTGAGTCACAGGGTCAAGTACGTCTTTCTGAGCCAAAGACAGCTAGCTCTATTCGCACGATTGACATTGCTCAAGATGTATTAGAAGTACTTCAGCCACTCAGGAATAGGGCTGAAGATGATGACCTGATATTTCGCAGTTCCGTAGGCACACCCTTAAGCCCAAGGAATGTTTTAAGAGAGTTTGAAAAAGTACAGAGCCAAGCTAGAGAGCAGTGGTTAATGGAAATCGAAAGCATGGCGTCAAACCCTGAATTAGAGAGAGTGAAAAAGAAGCTCGAGAAAAAAGAGATCTTGCCTCATGCCAGATTCCATGACCTAAGACACTACCATGCCAGTCATCTCATTCTTATAGAAGGGAAAACGGCATTAGAGGTGGCCCAGCGTTTAGG
>JAGQHN010000122.1 GCA_020431825.1 Trueperaceae bacterium
CACTTTATTCATTTACTCACTGACCTTGAGGCTTTTAACCATCGCCATTCTCTTCAGTTCAAATTAGTTCCTGTATAAATGCAAGTCATGAGTTTAAAGGAGTCACTCCAATACAAAAACTTTTAATTCCGCGCCATTGGAAAATGTTTTTGCGCCAGGGCTGAAAAATGACCAGCTAAGTGGGCTTATCAGGTTTCTTCATTGTGTAATTTGATGGGGCTTGAATGGAAAGCAAAGTCTGCGGGTTTCACAGCAGACGGACGGTATGTGCTTTGCCTTTGATCTCGCTCCTCTTGAGCATTAATAATGCCTTATGCTCTAATGCGGCTCGAGTTAAGTTAAGCGCAGTTATGCAACTTTTAGCAGAAGACAACTTTGACTGAGCGCATGATGTGGTTTTGGTACAGCCTTTTTCTGTCCATCAATTGCACCGAGGTTTAGTAAAGGCAGGTCATAAGGATATCGTTTTAGCCAATATGCGAGAAGGATGGGGTGCCATGAATGCTGCTGGGAGTAGCACAATGTGGGAGATCTGGAGTCAATCGTCCACTAATCTAAGAAGCTATTGAGCAAGAAGCAGCTTCTAAAACCTATCTGTCCGGTGTGAGGAGGGTAGTATGAAGTTTTTGAAAGCTACTGCTAAGGTCTTTGGATTATTCAAGGAAAAGAGTGCAACCCAGTTCCAAGCCCGCTAGACCAATGATAAAAAACTATAATTTGAGAAAAATGCAGCTAAAGGATAACTTTTTGTAAAGCATGACTTATAATTTTATGCCTACTGTTTCCTTACTCTGTCAAGACGGATTTTTCTGACAGGACTTCCGGAATGTCTGGTGGCTAGTGAAACAACGGGATTTTATGCTTTAAAGCGAAGGGTTAAGGTGGTAAAGAAAGGATCGCGTAATGCAGGAATACCAGCTTGGTGAGCAGCGAATTGAGCACCTCGAGACACTGCTTTTTGACCTCTTCGAACAAGAATCCGATGAAAGTTTGCTCTATACACATAGCTTTCAGGAAGCCTGCGAACGAATCTCTGCTCGTCTTTTGGAGGAGCTAACAGATTTAAGCGATGCTCCAAATCAATTCAAGCATAGCTTCGCAAAAAAGGTCTTAGATCTTTAATTGGGTTAATCATGAAAAGATTTACCTGTTCTTTTTTGTTTTTTGCCGGAAGCTACCGGTCCGGCTCAACCTTTGAGGTTAATCTGCTGGATCTCTATTCCAGGTTTGAGAGACTTAAGGACAAAAGCTATTCTGACGAGGGGGGGCGCGTCTTTTACTACCAAACCCAAAAGGTTTTGGATACACACATTATTTTCTAAGGTTCATGGAAAGCTCAGGAATGGGACAAGTTAATGAAGGCATATTACTACAGAATAAAGTTAGGGCACTTCCAATTTTCTAATTAGAGGAGGGGTCTATAAGAATTAGAGGAGGGGTCTATAAGAAAATACTGATGCTTAAAGAGAATAGTGAGATACTTTCAAGACTCGAGGTTAGACAAACAATATCTAACTCTAGATAGTTTCATTTTAAGGAATCCTATAAACCAGGATAATAGGTGGCTTGTCGAACTCGCCTTGCGTAGTATCTGCTTCAAAAAGGCTAAGGTATAATTGCTTTGAATCTGGATCAAAAGAAGCTCCACCAAGGTTATAGCTGACCTCATGAAAGGCACTTTGCCAAGGACCATAGGCACAGGGCTGGACTGCGTAGGCTGCCAGCTTTCCCTTTTTAACTTCAAGCAAATCATCCAGGTCCCATAGCCAGTAGTACTGCGAATAGTCGCTAGCATCCCTGGCGCAGTAGCCACCACACGTTGAATTATCTTGACGATTTGCCACCTGGCACTTATAACAAACGCCAGTCTTATGCCCGCCTGAATACCCAAGAGTTAAATAACTACGGCTACCCGGAACAATAAAGCCGTAGCTAACCCTTGACAGATGTGTCCAAAGGTCATTCATGCCACTGGTATTTTCCAGGTCACTGTGCAGAGGATGCTCGAGGCTAAAGTCCAGGAGGGGCGTGGTGGCAATATCCCCTGAATCCTTAGAGCTAGCACTAAGTTCAAATGGGTTAAACACAAATGCCGAAGGGCCTACGCTCGCTCTGGCAATAATGGGAATACCACTCGAATGACCTGTTATGTAGGTCCCACCTAGTGCACCTTGCCATTCGGCTGGAATAGGGGAAAGCCACCCTGCACTATGTCCAGCAGAAGCCGTAAAGCTAAAAAAACCATCAACTCTTGAGTGTTGCAGGTCATTGGCATTTCGAACCATAAGACTGGTATGGCTATTATCTGCTCCAGCATCATAATATTCATAAGCATTGATAAAGAGCTCATCTGCATGGTTTCCCTGAATGAATGCCAAACCGCCAATTCTGTCTAGCACCTGAGGATTGCCGTGCGGGCTTCGGTCTAAAAGGCTACTAAAAGCTTGCAACGCTGGTGCAGCCATAGGTAGGTCGCTAAGATGGCTAGACGTACTAAGCTCAGGAATAGCAAATTCTCCTATTGCCTGTTGGTGACTATGACCAACGATAAAAAGCGAATGCCGCTCAGGGTTATAAGCAATAGGTCCCTCTGCATAGTTCACCGAAGAATGACCAAAGTCAGCAGCGGGTAGGCGAAACGCTCCCAGATAGATCAGGTTCTCAATTGAAAAAAGGTCAGCGTCAGTAGGTGGCTCAAAGGTGCTTGTTTCAGGTTCGGACTGCGCGCAGACTGTAATGCTAAAAAGCATTGTGCTGAGGCTAAGTATAATCAGGATAGGTTTCACTTCCTTAAACTTTATCTGAAAAGAGGAGTAGCAGTCTAAGCTTCACTGTTTTCAGTATTCTCTCTCATAAAGAATATCTTGCAAAGGCTCAGTTCCGTAGCGCTTTTCTTCTTTTGTCCACTCAAAAAGGTCAAGTTTACCTAGCCTTAGCCCTACTTCTTAGCTGCCCTATATGGACTGAAGACTATTATTTCTTGGCGCCGGTTTAGCTACCTGGACCAGTGACCGGCTTGAGTTGTGCTTAACTGATTCTGATAGCTAGGGTTAGGCTCACCAGTTAGGTAATGCAGCACATCTTAGTTTTAAAATAATCAATTTTCATTATAAGTGATTAAAGTGGAATACCCAAATCCTTACGAAAAACCCTTAACCAGTTTTCACCCAGAATGTTTCGAATGCTGCTTTCCGAAAACCCTCTTTCGCGCATTGCATTTGTTAGATTGGGAAGGTCTTCAGTTTTACTCAGACCAGGAATGCCCACTTTAAGATCTATGCCAATAATCTTCATCTCTACATTGGGATAAACCGTCTTCGCCCACTCAGCAATAAAATCGGGACCTAATCCAATATGCCTGTCACCTACAACGTCAACCATGTGTTCAATGTGATCAACAACCCGGCTAATACTTGGCTCTTTTGCATCAATAAAGGCAGGCAGGAAATTAACACCAATAACACCGCCTGTTCTGGCAATAGCTTTTAATTGCTCATCACTCAAGTTTCTATGATGGTCACAGATCGCCCTGGCCGAAGAATGAGAGGCAATAACCGGGCGTTTAGCAAGTTGGAGAACATGCTCTACACCCCCTGTAGACAGATGGGACACGTCCATCAGGATGCCCAGATCTTCCATGATTTTTAAAGCTTCAATACCCTTTGAGGGTAAGCGGCTTCCGGTAGCATCTTCACCACTGCCATCAGCCAGCAGGGTTCTGCCAAGATGGGTAAATGATGCCATCCGCACACCCATACGGTAAAAGGTTTTAAACAAACTGACATCTTCGCCAATCTGTGAACAACCCTCGAGTGCAATTATGATAGCGATTTTCCCTTCGTTTAAGGCCTTATCAATATCGGTCCCGGTTAAACAAAGACTTACTTCATCTGCATGGTTTTCTATTTCATCATGTAACAGCTCAATGAGGAGCAAACTCTTGCGCAAGCTTGCTTCGGCAAGCTGTGGTTCAAGATAAATGGGTATCACCTGCACCTTAACCCCACCTTTATGGCAAGCGTTAATCCAGCTGGAAAAATAATCTGTTTTGCCTATGTGGTGATACCAGTCGCTTAGCATGATCGGTAAATCATTGTGGCTGTCTACCACGACACTGTCAAAGTGTAATTGGGTCATGGTTAAGTTTATCGCAGTTTCTTAAAGACTGGAAATCGGCTAATTTCGCTGAAGCAGGCGCTTACCTTTACTTGGTAGTAGCCAGATGTAAAAACTCAGGCAATTGAAAATGGGTTAAGCGAAATTTCTAGTAGGCTATTTAGAAAAATCGGTAGCTGGGCTCAGGTGCTTTAGGCTCAAAACATTCAAATTCAGTCAAATAAAATCTGCCACCTGAATGCGGTTTACTGGCCTCGAGTGCATAAAGCACTAGCTCCTCAAGGTTTTGTGCCGAGGTACCAACTCTGGCATTTAGAATAAAGTTTAGTTCCTTTACCAATATATCTTCAGATCTTATATCCCAGCTGGGTTTAGCATTTTGCCCTGTCAGGCTCGCTTTATAAACCTGAGAGGCTGCCCTTACCTGCATTTTGATATGGGCGATGGGCGCCTCTACTTGAGTGCAGGTCTTAGTCAACTGTGCAAATACGTTCTCGAGCCACCCAAGAGGTGAAAACACTTCACTGCTGCTTACAACCCCCCTGGCATTTAGCCAGCCCAGAGAAGCTTCTGCACTTCCGTAGCGGTCATAGTCAATATCTAATAGATTTGGAGCTGCATAGATAGTGTTGGAAACCATTTCTAACCAGGTGTCAATGCCTTCACCCGCTAAGGCAGAAAGATAAACAAGTTTTGCTCTAGCATACTGCCGTAGATAATCCAGTGCCTTTTGCTGCTGCAGACTATCAAGTACATCCATTTTGTTAAGGACGATAATCTGCGCTTCAGCAAGCTGCTGCGCAAAAAGATACTGGACATTGGCATTAAAGCCAGTAGTAGCCCTTGTAGGATCAAAGACGATACTTAGGGGTGCAAGCTCAAGGTCTGGATAATACTTTTTTAAGGGTAAAAGGACAGTAGCAGCCAGGTCGGTACAGCTCCCTACTGGTTCTGCAAGAATGAAATCAGGCTGGCTAAGCTCTTTGACCTCTGCCAGAGCTTTTAGTAAATCTGGAAAACGGCAGCAAAAACAGCCACCCGCCACTTCGCTTACGGTAAAGCCGTGCTGTTTAAGTAAAGCAGTATCAACCAGACCGTTTCCCTGATCATTAGTAATGAGTCCGACCTTAAGCCCCTGAGCTTTTAACTGATTAGCGGCCTGTAAAAGAAGTGTTGTTTTGCCTGCGCCCAGAAAACCCCCAACGACGATTAGCCTGGTCATAGTGTCCAGGTTTTATTGCAAGCACTAACCCTTACGCCCGTCATATCGCCCCACAAAACGTCAAGCTTTGGCTGCCAGATACCTTTTTCATCTTTTTCCTGCTGATAGGTTCCCCAGCCCTTAGCTGTTGACCAGAAGCAGCTAAAATGATTTTGTGACGCTTCAAGTACCGGGCTAAAGCTCATTTCCCGTTTATCTATATCACAGTGAAAGCCGCTCAGGGAAAGTAAAACTGCCCAGCTGGCCATGCTGCGTGAGTAGTGATTGCCACACTCAACTTCATTCCAGGGATTACGCCTTATGCCATCATGTCTATCTTGCACAGTTTTAACGAGTTGCAAACCCTCAGTCAGGCAGCCTGTAGCAATAAGATGTGCAGCTACCTGATACTCAATACCGGTCCAGACTTCATCGGAATAGACAAAGGGAAACCTGGGTTGCCCACCCTGCGGCCAGCTGCAAAGAACAAGGCCTGCTTCATCATTTAGCACATAAGTACGCTGGGCATTGACATGACGACTAAAGTCACTGAGGTAGTTATAGCGGTAAATAGACTCTAGCGCTTCTTTTATATGCTCAGACGGTAAAAGGTCGCCTAAGCCCAGAAGGGTGGCGTGAAGCTGACCAAGTAACTGGTCAGAAAGGCAGCCCAGGCCATGCTGATAGGGATACTCGTCAACATTATCCAGGTTTTGAATATAGTATTCGCCGTTCCATAAGAGAGAATCGAGCTTTTTTGCGCCTTTTTCAACCAGGCCGCGGCAACGCTGAGCGGTTTCAGTGTCTCCCATAACGATTGCCAGTTCTTCAGTAGCACGGAGTGCCGCTAGATAATAAATACTGCTTAAAGGATTGGGACCATAGAAATCAATGTCATAGGTGTTATGCTGTTTGCCCTCAAAGACGCCGTCTTGATTAGCGTCCCAGTGGTGGATGGCAAAGTCCATAGCACGTTTGACCTGCTTCCAGAGAGAACTTAGCCAACCTCTGTCGCCGCAAAGCAACCATTCCCTGTAGACCCGCAAGATAGAACCCATCTGACCATCGCTGGCAGCTTCTGGTTTTTGCATGCCCCATTCACTGGGCCACTCGAAGCTTTCGCAAAAGGTTTTATAGGTTCTAAAGGTCATATAGCCGCTCTCTTCGGTTTCTACCAGAAATTCCGTTTCCCGCATGGAGCGCTCTAAACTGGGGAACAAATAAGCCAGCGTATAGGCGTAGCTCCAGACATGGGTGCAGCTACCAGCGCAGCAACCAAAGTCATCAAAGCAGCCTTCCCAGCCGTAAAAACGTCCGTCTTCGGTCCAGAAACAAGTAGGGCTTCTTAAGGGAACAATATTGGCTGAAAGAGCGTCAAGTACATAGGAGGGCAAGCTTGAATCAAAAACTGCCTTATGAAAGCTGCGGCTTGTAGACTCGAGCCTTTCCCCATGTTTATAAACATAGTCAGCCACAGCCCAGGCGCTCTCAAAACGAGTGGCGTAGTGATTGCGAATGACCTTGTCTGACTGCCTTTGCCAGCTCGCCATGCGGTTTGGAAAATACCAGCTAAGGACAAAACGGTAAGCTTTGCTTTCACCCGCTTGCAAGGTGTCAAGGAGTCCAAGAGAGGCCGTGTCAGGTCTGCCGTCTTTCGCCGGGTCTGTGTAATGCAGGTCGTTTAAGAGACCGTCGTCACTAAAGTCATCCCAGAATTCACGCAGGAAATCAAACCAGGCACCTCTGCGCCAGGCAGGTTTAACGCTCACGTTTGGGTGCTCGGTTAAGAGCGCCATGTTGCCATAGTCAAGGTCATCTTTATCTAGTCCGTCAGCATAAAGATATAAACCATGAAGCGCATTTTCGCTGCGAAATTCGTTGACGCTTTTGCCTTTTTTATTGGCATCTAAAAAGTCGTAATCGTTGCGTCTTAAGCCACCAACAGGATTTATCAGGGAGGCTGCCAGGGTCAGATCAACAGGCTTAGTTGAAAGGTTGCGCAGGGTATAGGTCAATATGGCACAGGGAATACCGGAATCTTCGGGATTTAAGGGGAGAAGGGGAGTGTAGGCCTCGAGGCTTATCTCAACAGGTAGACTGCTGTCCTCAAACTGAATCTTGGCAAAGGGATACTCACCCTTAAAGCTGCTTTTAGCGAGACGAGGAAGACCTGCTGTAGTAATTGGATGATAGCCATGAGATAAGGTATGTGGCGGAGCAACTGGGCCTTCTAATACCCTGCTTATGGCAGCTTCGCCTTCTGGTTTAATGTAAAGGGCAAAAAAGGTATTGGGTAAGAGCTTGCCTTTGGCTGGGGTATTGAATATTTCCCAGTCACGCAAATCTCCCCTGGCACCAAGGGAAACGTTGCCGGTGCCAATACCGCCTAAGGGAAAAGCAAGTGCCGATGCGGATGAATCAAAGCTGCGAGGGTTATAGGACATAGAGCCTATTATCTTATACCCGAGGGAAGAATTTGAAGCATAAAGAAAAAAAGATGTTCTCATGGAACGTTGAGAGCATCCTTGAAAGCAAAAGCTAGGGTTTGTTTCGGTTGATTGCTAAACTTTTGCTGAGAATAAAGTCTAAACGTGCTTATACCAAATGCCGTGTTGTTGTCTTTTACCATATTAACCCTTTCGAGAGAGCACCGAGTCCGGCTATGACATCATTCAAGCATTTGAACATTATTTGTTGATCAAGAATCTCTAATAGGGATTTCCTTCTCTAGCAATCCTCATTATCAAACAACTTCCTTATGCGTACGCCCTGTACTGTGAACAAAAATACAAGATTCTGCGCATCTCATTAATGGATACTCATAGTTTTTCAGCCTCCTAAAATTCGATTTTTCGTTGGAATTTAACAAATTGTCGGTATATGTGAAAAGCAGAATGAGACAAAAAGTAACCTGGCTCATCCTTCTTTGCTACTATTGGCTATACTTTAAGATTAAGTAGCTAAGATGCACCAGTAAGCATCCAAGACCCAGTTTTTGGCCCTTTGCAAACCATTTCTCCATATTTTTGCTCTATACTTTATTAATTGTTTTACAACGAATAGTGCATCTGGTTTAGGCAAACAAGCATATCTAAAAGTGAATTGTGAAGGGTCGTTAGAACGAACAGATACAAAGAAAGGGAGAGCATGAAGCTAGCGAATGGTTGTAACTTATGAAGCTCGAGCAAGTAGGACTTATCCTTTTGGTTCTTGCTCTGGGGTTTCTCTGGGGAAGATGGTCAGCTCCTGAAAGAGCGTCCGTGTTCCGTGTGCAGCAGGGGCCAGATGACCCACGTGAGCTTTTACCCGTACCTGGAACAGGTCAGGGCCAGCAGCCTGGGCAGGGACTCGTGCCACAGAATGGCGAGTGCCCGCTCTACTTTTATCAGGATGGACAGTTTTTTCAGATGATGCCTGGTCAGGGTTTCCCAGGGCAGAATGGTTCGCCTGAGCTTATTCCCTTACAACCTGTACCTGGTTTTCCTGGTGGCCCAATGCCGATTGACCCGGGCTCTGGTCCCGCAGCAGGTTTAAAAGAAGAATTAGCGGAGACAGTAATCAAAATTCGGAACTGATACCAATTCCGTTTCATTCGTTAAGCAGGGAAACAAGTGCACGCAGAGAACAGCCCAGAGCTGGAGGTCGCATCTTCGAAAACAAAATATCTTAATTTATAACCGCTGCGTTCTTGTGACTCGAGGCTGTTTGAGAAGTATAAAACCAGAAGATTTTATTTTTTCAAGGAAGCTATCAGAATTTGTTTAAAAGGCGCCATTAGCAAGGAAACATTTACCCAATTTTGGGATTAACTTTGGGAGGCAAGATGCCAGAAGATGCACCGATATCGGAATTAGGCCCACAAAAAGTCATGGATGCAGCCGCCAAGTTGCGCAAACTCAGCCTCGAGGTCAAGAAAGTTATCGTTGGACAAGATATGATGCTCGAGCGCATGCTGGTTGCCCTTTTAGCCAGAGGGCACATTTTGATTGAAGGGGTTCCAGGCTTAGCTAAAACATTAGCAATTAAAACTACGGCAGATGCCCTTGGCACCAGTTTTAAGCGCATTCAGTTTACGCCCGATCTGGTTCCTGCAGACCTGGTTGGTACCCGCATATACAACCCAAAAAAGGCAGAGTTTGAAGTTGAGTTAGGACCCGTTTTTGCCAATCTGATTCTTGCTGATGAGATAAACCGTGCCCCTGCCAAAGTTCAATCAGCACTGCTCGAGGCCATGCAGGAGCGGCAGGTTACGCTGGGTCATGAGACTTATAAATTGCCTTACCCCTTTCTCGTTTTAGCCACGCAAAACCCGATTGAATCTGAAGGAACCTATTTCTTACCCGAGGCGCAGCTTGATCGTTTTATGTTCAAGGTAGTGATTGACTATCCGGCATTTTATGAAGAAATGACTGTGGTGGAAAGGGTGTCAACCAAGTTTGATCAGGTTGACGTTCAGCTAACCGCAGATGAACTTCGTGAACTTCAGGGCATGGTGGACAAAATCCATGTTCATCAAGCGGTTACAGAGTATGCCGTTAAGCTGGCAAGGGCAAGCCGGGAACCAGGCGAGGCGGGGCTAAATCATTTGAAGCCTTATATTGCTTTTGGAGCTAGCCCGAGAGCCAGTGTCAACCTTATTCTGGCAGCCAAGGCGCTGGCGCTTCTTCGGGGCCGCGAATACATTTTGCCAGATGATGTCAAAGATCTTGCGCCAGAAGTCCTGCGTCACCGCATCATGCTTTCTTATGATGCTCTGGCTGATGATGTCAAGCTTGAAACCGTAGTTGCAGAACTCATTGCTGCAGTCAGGACGCCGCAGGTTCATCTGGGTGACCCTCACCGGGATTTTCGTGCGCCTCCCAAATCTCAAGCTCAGGCATAAACCATGTTTCAGAATTTAAGAAACCGAACCAGGGGGCGTCCAGAATTGGTGCCGCCACAGACCCTTGCAGATTCGCGGGCGATAAAGCTTAGTGAGGGGCAGCAGGCGGTGCAACTTTTAAAGAAGCTCGAGTTTAAAGTCTTGCGGCGGCTGGATGGGTTTTTGTTTGGCAATTACAGCGGACTTTTTTATGGCCCGAGTCTCGACCTTGCTGAGGTCCGCGAATATCAACCTGGTGATGATGTCAAACATATTGACTGGAATGTCACTGCCAGAACTGACAAAGTTCATATACGTCAGTACCGCGAAGAGCGGGAAATCCTTGCCTGGCTGGTGGTAGATTTATCGCCCTCCATGCAGTTTGGTACGCGGCGCGTGTTAAAAAGCGAGCTGGCGCAGGAATTTGCTGGCTTAGCCTCTGCGGTCATATCTCGGCAGGGCAATAAAATTGGCCTATTAGCTTTTTCAGATCAGGGCTTAAGTGTGGTTCCTCTCAGTTCGGGGCGTAACCAGACCCTAAGAATTCTTAATACTTTGCTGGGTCACAACAGTGCCGATGCCAAAATGCGCCTGAGCAAAGTGCAAACCAATGATCTGGCTTATGCTCTGCGTCACGCCTCTCAAACCCTCAAACGCCGGGCGCTGGTTTTTGTTCTCTCAGATTTTTTATGGGCAGAAGAAGACGAGCCGGGTTGGGCGGCTGAACTGAAGCGACTCTCATTTAGTCATGATGTTATAGCGGTCAGGCTTCATGATCCGGTTGAAAAAGCCCTGCCAAAGGTTGGGGAGCTGAGACTGCGTGACCCTGAAACAGGCGAAGAAATCTGGGTTGATACCAGTGATAAGGAACTGCGTAAAGCCTATAAAAAGTTGATTGAAAATCGCAATCAATTATTTCAAAAAGTGATGAAACGTGCTCATGTGGATGTACTCGAGCTTTCTACCCACGAAGATATTGTCGGACCCATTCTCAAGTTTACTCAGCAGCGAAAAGCGAGACGGTGATGCCCGGGCTCAGTCTTGTGTTTCCTGAAAATAGGGCGGGTAACCTGAACGTACGTCCTTGGATTCGTAGTCAGTCTGAGCAGGTGCCAAAATGAGCTTTTTATGGCCCAAGTTTTTATGGTTCATGTTGCTTATTCCCCTACTTATGTTGATGTACTGGTACGCGGCTAGGCGCAGACAAAGCTCGAGCCAGAAATTTGCCGATAGTCACCTGCTCGGCAAGCTTATAAGCCGACCTTCCAAAGCGCTGCTACGTTTGACCACCATCATGCAGTTCCTGGCACTTACTGCCCTACTAATCGCGGCGGCTCGTCCGCAGGCAACCATCCCGCTTCAAGTCAATAAGGCTGCCGTGGTGATTGCTATTGACGCCTCGAGGTCTATGCTCGCTGATGATGTCGAACCTAGTCGACTGGCAAAAGCTATTGAGCTTGCAGAGCAGTTCGTGAATCAGGTGCCCTCCAGCACCCAGATTGGGCTGGTGAGTTTTTCTGATGTCGCGTCGGTGCTGGTACCTCCAACAACTGACCGTGATTTATTAAAAGATGCTATTTCGCAGGTGGAAGCAGCGCAAAATACTTCACTGGCCTCGGCGGTTGTAGCAGGTGTGCGGCTCTTACCTGGGCGCGAAGGTGTTACACCGCCCGAAGAGCTCGAGCCACAGGCTTTTCAGGACCCCCAGCCACAAGCTGAACCCGAAGAGCCTGCTGGCGAACTGGCACCAGGGAGTATGCTGATTTTTTCCGATGGTGTCAGCAATGTCAGCAACAACCCGGAACTTGCAGGTGAGGTGGCGCTGGACATAGCTGCCCGGTTTGCCAGAGATAACAAGGTCAATCTCTATACCATTGCCGTTGGTAAATCAGGTGGAACGGTGGCCAATATAGATGGTCAGGATTACTTCATTCCTTTTGAACCAGATAACCTCGAGCGCCTTGCTGATTTTTCCGATGGACGTTCACTTGATGCTGATAACGAAGACGACATCCTGGCAATTGTCAGAGAATTGGGCCGGGTAATGCGCTGGGAACTCAATGATATGGAAGTGTCATCTCTTCTGTCAGGCCTGGCGCTGGTTTTTATGATGGGGGCTGCTTACTTAAGCCTGAGACTGCAAAGGAGAGTGCCGTGACGCTACCTGCTTTTATCTGGCCGGGCTTACTGGTTTTTGGGTTTGTTCTCCTGGGTATCGCCATGTATGTCTATCAGATCTGGCAAAAACGGCAAGCCCGGCAATTCGTCCATCTACCTACCCTTGCTCTTTTAAAACAGGCCAAAGCAGGAACGAGACGCTTTAGACAGGGTCCGGCGCTTGTTTATCTGTTGGCCAGTTTATTTGCACTTGTGGCCTTTGCCAGACCAACCGCAAAACTTCTGGCCCCCGACAACCTTTCTGGCATTGTTTTTGCTATCGAGACAGGCCGTAGCATGGAAGCCTGGGATATAGAGCCGACGCGTATGAAGGCAACACAGGCAGCAGCCGCAGAACTTATTTCAACTATTCCAAAATCGATAAAGATTGGTCTCGCAACCTTCTCAGGGGGCGGTGTTATGAATGTGCCGCTCACCAACGACCATGACCGGGTACTCGAGGCGATTAACAGTCTGGGTACCGGAGGTGGCTTTGATTTTTCTTATGGTCTGCTAACATCCTTAAAAGCCCTGCCTGAAGATTTGCCCGAAGATGGCGTGCCAGGTGCCATCGTGCTTTTTTCTCATGGTCACGACCGCTCCGGCAACAATCCTGTCGCTATTGCTGAAGCAGCAGCCGAGCGAGGTATTCCCATTCATACGATTGGCGTTGGCACCCACGGTAATAATTTTGGCGAAGACATTTTGAAAGTTGTTGCTGAAATCAGTGGGGGCAAGTACTATCCTATTTTCTCAGCACAGGATCTGGAAGAAGCTCATAAGGATCTGGGCAAAATCATTCGCTTGCGTCCTCGCACGACAGAAGTGGCAGCGCTGCCTGCACTTCTGGCTGCTGGCCTGCTTACGCTAAGTATGGTGCTGGCGAGTCTTAACAGAAGGGTTTTTTAAGTCATGTTTTTAGCACCATGGATGTTGCTGACTTTGCTTGCTTTGCCAGTCATACTGTGGCTTTATATTGGCTTAAAGACAAAGCGAGCAGCGTCGGCGGTTGCTTATCCGGACTTAATAACACTGCTGAAAGCAAATCAAAAACGCAAGCGAACTTTATTTCCCCTTTCCCTGATCTATTTTCTCGCTTTACTTTTTGCTTTTGTAGCGCTTGCTAGACCAACCATGCCTGTCGCCGTTGCTAATCCTGAGGCTGGAATTGTTCTTGCTATTGATACCAGCCGCTCGATGCGCCAGGCCGATGTAATACCCAGTCGCTTTGAGGCGGCTCGAGCAGCAGTACGCAGTTTTCTTGATGAATTACCTCAAGGAGTAAGAGTGGGGCTGGTCAATTTTGGTGGTTATGCCACGCTAAATGTTCCTTTAACCCAGGAGCATGAGCAAGTTGCAGATGCGCTCGAGCGTCTCTATCTTATTCGGGGCACTGCCATTGGCGAGGCACTGATTAAAAGTCTGGCTGCCTTTCCTGATCTGGCTGAGCGACCTGTCAGCGGGGAGTCAAATGGGCTTGCCACGGTCATTCTACTCTCTGATGGTCGTAACCGGGGGGGCATAAATCCGCTTGACGCCCTCGAGCAACTAAAGGCAAAAGATATTACGGTGCATACGATTGGGGTAGGAACGAACAGTGCTAATTTTAACCCGGATGCATTTGGTGGGGCTTTCCAGTTTGATGAGGAAACCCTTCGCACCATTGCCGAACAAACCGGGGGTGCCTATGTTTTTGTTGACTCGGCTGCTGACCTCAATGATGTGTACAAGTCGCTCAGTCACAGCATAGCCTGGCGCATGACCCGTCAGGAAGCAACAGCACTGGTCACGTTGCTGGCGGCACTTCTGTTATTCCTGAGCCTGAGTTTAGGTCAGCTAAAACGCCAGGTTATTTGATAGGACAAGAGCTTGTTTGAATTTCTAAATTCGCTAACCATCTGGCGCTCCGATTTCTTTTTCTGGCCCTGGGTTCTGCTTCTTTTGCTTCTCATACCCGGCTTCTGGTGGTACCTGAGAAGCCTAAAAGGTCAGGCGCATGAAGCAGTAAAGCATCCAGGACTGCTTCTTCTGAAAAGGCTAGTGGGTCGGAGACGTCAAACAAGAGTTTGGACGTCTGCCAGCTTATTTCTGGCACTTTTTCTCACCATTCTGGCGCTTGCTAGACCCAGCTTTCTGGTGCCCGAAGCGCATCCAAAGGCCGGTGTGATGTTGGCAATTGATGTAAGCCGAAGCATGTACGCTCAGGACATTTTACCCAATCGATTTGAAGCGGCTAAAGCTGCCATTAAAACCTTTGTTGATAATGTGCCCGACACCATGCGAGTTGGACTTGTGAGTTTTGCAGCCTATGCCACCCAGATTGTGCCGCTCACCGACGATCACGCTTATTTGCAGGGGGCAGTAGATCATTTAACGACTGACTTTGGCACCGTGATTGGTGATGGGCTTATGCAAAGCCTTGAGGGTTTACCCAGTCTGGCTGAGCGCCAAAACCTTGGCGATGAACCGGAGCGTTTTGCTACCATTATTTTGCTATCAGATGGGCGAAATTTTGGCGGCGTTGACCCTTTAGCGGCACTTGAAGAGGTTAAGAAAGCTCGAGTCAAAGTGCACACCATAGGAGTGGGAACCCTTGGCGATGGACTAATCCCTGGCATACCGCTGCAATATCAATTTGCTGCGCGTTTTGACGAAAAGACCATGCGCCAGATTGCCGAAGAAACGGGCGGGACCTTTAATTTTGTTGATTCGTCCGAAGAACTCGAGCGCGTTTATAAAGACCTGAGTCAAGATGTCATCTGGCGGTTTGGGCGTACCGAAGCCACGGCCGTTTTTGCCCTTGCCGCTGCCCTCGTACTTTTTCTAAGCCTTGGTCTTGCGCAGTTAAGTCGGCAGGTTTATTGACTATTCTCATACAAGTGAGTTAGGAGTTTGGGTAAGGGTTAGCAGTCAGTGATTTCTAGATGCTTGTCAGACTAAATGGAATCCACTGACTCCTCATAATTAAACGCGAGTAGAAAACAGTCTTGAACCGATGGTACATTGAACATGATGTATCTGAATCACTGAACATGATGTATCTGAATCACTGAGCATGATGTATCTGAATATTGAACATGATG
>JAGQHN010000123.1 GCA_020431825.1 Trueperaceae bacterium
CATACAGTTTGCCTGCTCTCTGCACCCACATATTTCATGACCTGGTTGGTGCTCAGGTTCTGGTACCGCTCTGCCATGGTCAGAGTTTCTGAAGGAATGATCTTTCTTGCTGCCATAATCCAGTTTATCTGACCTTCCACCTGCAGGTATTTCTACGCGACTTGAATTGACACTTTTAAAGATAAGGGGATGAATCTGATCCAGTAAGTAATTGTTGTTTATCATGCTCAAACTGTAATTTACATGCTCAAACTTTCTTAAGGTCAATATCAAAAATGACCTTTTGGAAGCAGTTATGCCGTCTAGAACGGCAAAAGCACCTTGTTAGGGTATGATTTATTTTAAGTACGTAAACTTATGTTTACATGCTTGAATAGTTAAATGTCATAATCTGCCTATTGTGGCTACCACTCTTTATAGTTTCAGAGCAGATTCAGGAAAATCTGGCTGATGGACACATTACAATTATTTGCCGACTATCTGAGGATTGAAGAGGGGCATGCAGAAAGAACGATTAATGCCTATGTCAAGGATGTAAAAAGATTTCGCAACTGGTTAGATACTGAGATTAAAGATAATTTGCCACCTCTCTGGACAGAAGTGGATGCCAGACACATCCGTGCCTACCTTTCGCACCTGCAACCGGGTAAAGCCTACACTCGCAGAATTATTTCCAGTCTGGTGGTCTGGTTTGACTACCTTGTCGGGGTAGAGAAGATCAGGCAAACTAACCCTGCCAGAGAAATCAAAAAGCCAAAACTACCTAAAAGAAATCCTTCTGCTTTAACAGTAGAGGATACCCGGCGCATTATAAGAGCTGCAGAAGAGCATTCGAGACCAAGTGAAAGGCTTCGTAACTACAGCCTTATTGGTTTTGTGGTTGGTTCGGGCCTCAGAAGGGCGGAAACGAGTAATCTTGCCTTTAGAGACATCACCTTTCAAAATGCTTTGCCGTACAGCGTCAGAGTTATAGGTAAAGGCAATAAGGAGCGTGAAGTTGTCTTAGCAGCCACAGCGCAGACTGCTCTTTACCAGTGGCTTAATTTTCGTCAGCGCCTCTTACTTGAACTGCCGCCAAGTGCTGAGCGCGATGCTGTTTGGATTATTCCTGCTGGACCTCACAAAGGTAAACGGATGTCACCGGGAGCTATATACCGGGTGGTGAGGACTTACAGCGAAAAAGCAGGTATTGAAATTGAAAGGGTATTTAAGGGTGAAAAGATCAAGGTGAGTGCCAGACCGCATATCCTCAGGCATACCTGGTTTACAGAGGGGGCCAGAAACGGTGCAAACCTTCGCACGCTTGCCGATCAGGGCGGACAGTCAAGTCTTGAAAATCTTTTAACCTATGTCAGGGTTGTAAATAAAGACCGTGAAGCCATGGCTTCGGTTATGCCTGATTTTTATGGGGAGCAGGGGCCCAAGTCGGTTGAGTCAATTCCTGAAGTCAGCAGCGGGCAGCTTGACAAACTCTGGTCGTCATTATCAAAAGAAGAAAAATTGAAACTGCTTTCTAAAAGCTAGGTATTCTTGTCTGGACTAAAAACCAAACCTTAATTACCTTGTATTAACCCTGGTGCTCTAGCAGCTTGTATCAATGGGGTAAAAACGAACTAACGGCAACTAACAGGGCATTTCTAGACTACTTGCAGTTCGAGGAACAAACCGAGAACGAAAGGAGAAAAATCATGAATCGCACAGACCTTAGCTGCCAAATGACCCAAAACCTTAGACCATGCACGCCCCAGCTCACCGTGACAAACATAGCCAAAACCCGAAATTACTCTAGACATGTAAGATGTAAAGCAAGACATCGTCTTACCACACATTTCCTTCAAATACTCTTTGCAGTCATCTTTTTCTTCCTGGTTTTTGGTGTTACGCAAGCTGATGCTCAAAATGCTGCCAAACCTGTTAACCACTACAGCTATCTCGGTTCTCACAATGCCACAGCCAGCTATGCTTATGGCTACATCACTCAGAACTCTCAGCGCTACTCTGTGACAACCCAGCTTGATGGCGGCGTTAGGATGTTTGAGATTGATATTGTCTATGACCGTCCTGACGATGTTTACGAGGCAGGTGTTTATATTTGCCACTGTGGTCAAGCGCCACATTCCTATAGCGCTTCAGAGCTCGAGCGTGCCAAGGGCTTCAAGAGTACCATTCCCCTGCCTGCCTGGTCGGCGGGTGCCTTCTACGGACGTTTCTATGAGGTTTTGAGTGAGATTGATAGCTGGCTGATTGCCAATCCAAGCGAAATCGTCTTTATCATGCCGCAAAACAATAACGCAACGACCGCTCAGTTTGACACTGAAGTTAGCCTGGCAAGGCTTTATACCAGAACCTATATTAAGCCCAGCAATCAGCAGCAGTGGCCCAGTCGTCAAGAACTGATTAACCGCAACGAGCGCCTCATTATTCTTGCTGCTGATGGAAACGACTTAGTCGGTAGTCAATATGCTAACCCCAAAGGCAGCATAGCCTTTAAGGGTCTGGTTAGTCCTGAGATGTATGGTGGTGAGAAGCCCACGGGGCCAAGCGCATATGAAAGCAGTGAATTTACGGTAATGGGCAACTTTACCTCGAGCCCAACAGACGCTATTACTGCCCGTATTTACAACGATTACGATGAAATGGCCCTGCGTATGTACGACTGGTGGAATGCCGGACACAGCCGAGCCCCAAGCTTTATTCAGGTGAATCAAGCCCAGGTAGGTCAGGCTCTTGACATCGTAAATCAACTCAATGGCTCTGATTATCAAATCACGGCTGCTTTTCCAAAAGACCCTGCTGGGGACTGGATTGTAGACGCCAGTGCTGATATTGGCAAGTGGTTTTATCAAGCGGGTGTGGACACAGGTTTATGGTTTGAACAAGCTGCAAAAGACGTAGTGAGTGAAGTTAGCAATTTTGTTACTGGTGGACCTGCCAAGGCAGGATCAAGAAGCATTAGCTTTAATAATCAGGCAGGTTACGTGGCCTATATGACGGTCATGTACATGGTTGATGAAACGATAAATGGTGTTACCGTTCCTATGCCAAAGGTTATGACAACAGCGGACCTTACAGCAGGTTTTACGAGAAGCATTGAAATTCCTTATGCCTTGACAAAGGGTAGCAGTATCCAGGTTTTTATCACTGCTTACGGAACCTTTGAGAACAACGTTTACAGTACTACGGTATCCCCTTCGTTTTCTGGCAACGTGTGCTACAAGGCCTGGGGAACAATTTTTGATACCGAAGGTGGTAGCTGTAATTAATCATTAGCTTGCGTGGTTGCTATTTTATCCCGTCCTCCAGACCGGAACAAAGGTTAAACCTCAATAGAAATTTTCAATATCAGAAGAGCTCGAGCTAAGCTTAGGCTCTTCATTTGCTTGAAAGGAATAAGAGATGTTAAAAACACTAACCATTCTTGTAGCTCTACTGATTTCACTGGCTTTTTCCCAGAACTATAGCCTAAGTTTAGGTGCGGACCTTTACTTGCCGACCCTGGCCGAGCAAACTGACTGCGACGCTGAAATCGCCCTTGGTTTTGGCTTTCCCAGCCATCACATAGATATCTTTAAATCCCCCATGTTTTACGGTGAGGTGCAGGGAGGTTTGCAAAGCAAGTGTTATTTGTTTCGCGGTGTCCATGGAGCAGAATCTCATAGATTGCTTGCAGAGGTTTTCCATATGTTTCTTGATCAAGCTTACTGGCATGGTATTCCTAATGATGTTCCAGGCATGTTTCTGGTGCAGAGTGAAAGTAATCCCAACCATCTTGCCTTCTCCTTTCTAAATGAAGAAAAATGGCTTGGTCCTTATGCTGGTGTTGCGGGTTTTGACCTTGCAAATGACGAAGGACTGCTTATGTACCTGTGGTCATACAACGGCTTTTACTAAGGTATTATACAAAATGCTTAAATGGTGTCATCATCAAAGTCGTCTAAGGGTACGCGCTCAAGGGCGGGTTTAGTATCATAAAAGGGCATTAAAACGGCACTTTGGTATTACTCCTCAGAACTCTCAGGGAAGCAGCATGTTTCACATGCCGATAATGTGACTAAGTACCTCATGATACAAATACAAATGAGAGCTTCAAGAAACATCAAGCGAAGAAAAGCAGAGGACAAGAAATTGCAAGGGATAGAGAATAATCGTTTACTACTTCCCCAGACTTCAGAGCCATCTTGCACAGGGGTCGCACGAGGTGTTTGTTTAGCAATACCTCTTGGATTCGTTATTCGTATGGGATAATTTTAGTGTTGGCACGAAGGCTTTAGACCAAGTCCAAATTTGCCGTAGCTTACTAAGCCAAACTTTGCTAGCGTTCAAACGGGTTTATAATCGTGCGCTTCGTCCGATTCTCAAAGTGCTTGCTGTTTCGTGTAACGATAGTCAGTTCATGCGTTTCTGCTACAGCTAAAAGAAGGCCATCAAAAGCGTCCATACTTAAACCTTGCTGTTCTGTCCTAGCACTTAGGTCACCATAGTGTTTAGCAGAGGCCGTATCAAAAGGAAGGAGTTGGTTCTGGAAATCAAGCTCTATCCTTTGCAAATTTTTTAAGATACTTTTCTTACGCTTGCCCTCTTCAAGTCTTGCGTAGCCGCGGTAGAGCTCTGCCATACTAATATCGCTGATACGCGTATCTGACAGGTTTATTTGATTAAACCAGTTTTCAACCGCTTCATCAATCTCTTTTTTCATAAGTTCTGAGATGATGTTGGTGTCAAGCAAGTACATTAAAAATCAATGTCTTTGTGAATGGTTTTAGGTCTTTCTGGCAAATGAAACTCATCAACCAAGGTCAACTTGCTTCTTAAATCCGCGAGCGTTCTAGCTTTGGCCGAACCTTCAGCTTTTCCCAGGAGATCCTGGTAACGCTCATAACTAAGAATAACCGCTACAGGCTTTCTGTGGTTGGTCAAAATAATGTCTTGCTCTTTGGCACGGTTGACAATACTTGAGGTGTTTAAGTTGAGTTCTGATATTGAGTGGGACATACTGACCTCGCTAGTAAGCATAGATTATAGCATATTCTAGCAATAAATTATAGCTATTTTAAATCATTTTATGCGCTTTGATCTCCCGCTTGCAATGAGAACAGGTCTTGTTTAGGCTTGGTCTTCATCTATTTCCCCAAGCAGCCTAATCCCTTTGGCCGTAACCTATACAAGCCGAATATCCCTAACAACGCCAGCCAAGGGTGCTTTTACCCACTGATTTTCCATTTCTAAGGGCTGTCCTTTTTTAGCTTTTGAAATCCTTAGCTGTATGTCCTTGTTCGATTGCTCCAATCTGTTTCTTTGACGTGTCCAGCTATCTTCCTGGGTTCTGAGCTTTGAAACTCCTGTTTAACAAGGTTGTTTTTGGGCGTTGATGCTTGGAGGTTCTAGGGGTCTTGAATTAGAGGTTAGTCTAATATGCTATCTCATTTGGACTCGTTGGCGAAAAAGATCACCGCTTTTTTTTAAATATCTCGTTCCTGTTTCAAAAGCTCGAGCATCTAATGCGCTTAGCTAAAGCCAGACAGCTTTTAAGTGAGCGCTCATAAACATATTATTCCTATCTTCACTTTTCTAAAATCATCACCTCCAGGTCGATTCCCTTTATGCTTACCCCTACCAGCCTTATATCGCTAACCAACCCTGCCACAGGTGCCTTTACCCACTGGTGCTCCATTTCCATTTGCTGCGTTCTTGCTGCCGTTGCGATAGAGAGACGAGCGTCCTGAATTTGCTGCTCGAGCCTCATTTTCTCACTGGTCCAGCGCGTATTTTCACCTAGAACTGCCTCGTTTGCCTTCCGCAAATCTGCCTCAGCTTCAATCAGTTTTATCTGCGCTTCAGCCTCACATCCTACCAGATAGGCTATCCGGTCACGTTTATTCTGAGCATCATTAATAGCCTGCTCCAGGCTTTCTATTTTTGCATTGTAGGCTGCCTGCTCGAGCTTTAGGGTCGCTTCCAGTCGAGGCAGCTCCGCCTCTGCCTTTTCCAGCTCCTGAACTGAAACTGCTATAGCGTCATCGTCGATATAGCGAGCTATGAGCTGCCCTTCTTTGACTTCATCTCCGACTTCTATCAGCAGTCCGGCAAGACCCGGCAGATCAGGAATGTTTAATATATGGCTTTTTACTCTGGGAATGCTGTTTATCAGGTTCAGGTCTGCCAGCACTTCTGTACCGGGGCTGTACTCTGCCCTTATTACCGCACTCCCGCCTTCAATAACCATGTGCGCCAGGGGTGCCAGGTCACCAGCCGTGGCGCTTCGCAGGCTGAACTCATCGCCATTTTTCTGAATCCGCTCAAAGTAACCTACGACAGGCGCGGTATCGGCCTCACCTTTTAATTTAAGCGCAGCGTTTATATGTACGCTTTTTGCTCCTTCAGGCAAAGAAGCAATCAGGTCACTGACCAGCCTGCCCGATAACTCGAGCCGGTAAGTACTTGCCACAATCTGCTTACCTTTCCAGACAGCAAGCCGTTTGCTATGAATATTGGCTGACTGACTTAAACCCACGGTAAAAGCCCTACCTGAACCGTCTTCAACCAGTAACTCGTCATCATGAACTGCGTCAATTATCAGGTAGCGCCCATCCACATCTTCATCCGTTAGTAGATTATGGCCTTTTATGTCTGCCCAGACTTCATAGTCCTCCCGCCATTGCAAATAGTCTTCTACAGCGCCGTATGGCGTTCCTAGAGCCCTGTGAAACCACGGACTGAAGCCATCAAGCGACATAGGTACCAGACAGACTGCCAGAAGGCTTATAACGCCTAACCAGGTAAATTCCTGAGGGCTGTTATAGGGTACCCGCCAGGCCCGGTTAGCAACCAGCCAGAACTGCAGTCTCCAGGGGTATAAAAGAGGCACGCCGACTATATTGGCGGTATCCAGCAGGATATGCGTGAGCATTCCCAGCAGTAACCAGATCAGTACAACTGGATTAATGAGGATTAGCCAGCTAAAGCCCAGAGCAAAAATCCCCATGCCCAGAAAGGAATGGGTCAGGGTGCGGTGTCCAAACCTCCGCTCGAGTTTGCCTGAAAGCGGTTTAACCATCCTCCCCAGACCCGAGTGCTGGGAATCTATATCGGGTAAAAGCGAACCTGCTGCTAGCGCTGCTGCTCCAGTAAGTCCCGGCTCTGCCCCAAACCCGCTGGCTATAACGGCAACCAGCCCGGCAAAAGACAGGTGAGTAACAGCTCTCATGGTTTATATGCCGTCAGAGTTATAACAGAGGTTTCTTCCATGCGCTCTATGTCTGCTCTCACGTAGTGGTTATCCTTTAGACTCAGAGGTGTCCATTCAGCTGGAATCAGAAATATGACATAGCCGTCTTTACTTATTTCCAGGGGTACATCGCGGTAAAGCAGGGTCCAGTCACCATCTTCTCTGGCTCTTTCTACCGGATATAAATAGCTTCCTGGTGCAGCGGCACTGGCACAAGCGCTTAAAATCAGCGTCATTGCCATTAGCCTAAGTCTCATCGTTCTGGCCTTTCCAGCGTTACCATGCATTCATTCAGGGTTATAAGTACCTCGCTAAGAACCCGCTCAGGGTCATGTTTATCGGTAAAAGGGGTGCGCACAAAGGGGCTGCCAAACATCTCTTTTACGGTTGGGCAGTTATGAAACTGCGCGTACCAGTCACCCTCAATCAGTTTCAAAGTCACCTTTTGCATTACCTGCCTCTAGTCTGCTCTATAAGGTCTGCGGGGCTTATTCCCACTATGGCAGCCAGACTTTCCAGCGTCACGATCACGCGCCCGTTTGCTTCCAGCAGGGCTACTGCTGCGCTGCTTACTACAGTCTGCGCTCTTAGCTGGTCACTTCTGGTTGCTTCACCAACTTCCAGTCTGGCGGTCACAGCTTTAAAGAGTGCTCCAGCGCTTTCCAGTTCCAGTGCGACCCTATCGGCATTCTCCAGCGCAATCTTGTAGTCAATAAATGCCTGAACGGTTCTCACTCTCGTATCAGCCAGGGTAGCCTCTAATTCAGCCTCGAGTACTTTATTAGCGCTGCTATCAGGCAGTAGTTTAAGAACATCCAGACTTATGTTGATCGAGTAGTTTGGCATTGCCTGACCGTAGATATCGCCTTCCAGTGAAAGCCCCGCGTTAACGGTCAGGGCGTCTTTTAGTCTGCCAGTCAGCTCGAGTTCTCCTGCTGTTTGTTCCAGTGCAAGCTTTGCTCTTACAACATTTACATCATGCAAAACTGCTGTTGTGACCAGTTGCTCGAGCACTGCCAGCTCTGCACCTGTAAACAGAGCTTTCAGATTTGTTTGTGCTGCTGAGAAACCAAATAGTGCCATGAGTGCAAGGCTTTTTACTATTCGCTTAAGGTGCATTTACTGACTCCTCGGCTTTAGCGTTTTACGGAGCAGTGGTCCGGCAACTATGAAAAAGGCTATTGAGATTCCACCTATCACGTAAAGGTCCAGGTCTCCCTGGGCTCTGGCTATATAGCGTAGGGCAATTCCGGCGGCTGAAAAAACCAGGAGCAGAGGTGCCAGTGCTACGCCTTTTTCATCCCGTTCTACAAAGCTCTGGCTATAGCCTCCCAGGTCTTTGGTTTTGACTAAACTTTCTGAAGAGTGGTATTTCACCAGTCGTTCAAGTTCAAAAGGACTGCCCTGAGCCAGTTCCAGAACTTTACGCAGGTAGATTTCCGGTTCATCTGCTCTTATGCCGTAGCGCTCAATTTTCAGCTCAAGCAGTGCCCTGGCGTCAGACTTAGAAAGTCTTTCCAGCCTCAGTTCATCAAAGCGTTTCCAGAAGCGTTTGCTGCCATTTTTCTTTAAGGCAGTCGGGTGAACACCTGCGATTACCGTACACGAATCAAGAAATGCTTCCAGATGAGGACGGCTTGTGGGTGTCAATCCACTTGCATCATCGATAATAAGAACTATTCCTTCAAGCTCTGCTATAAGCTCACTCAGGTAGCGCGCTTTTGCATCATTATTTGAACAGAGTTTTCCCCATGCCTTAAAATCCTGTGCCAGATCTTCACTGCAGTCCGGTATAAGCCTCTTATCCCACAAACTGCTAAACATTTCTTTTAGAAATGAGCCAAAAGGCGTTATCCGTTCTGTAAAAATGACCGTTTTGTCTTCAATTATCAGGTGGACTACTTCCAGCAGCGCCGTTTTCCCTACACCTTCCTCACCAATTATAAGTGTGCTGTGACCCAACTCAACATTTCCCACAATCGTTCTAACTTCGGCTTCTCTACCTACAAACTGCTCAAGCTGCATAACCGACTCCTTCAAATTAGTATTATTTTAATACATAATTTGAGAAGGTTGTTAAGGTAATACGAGGTATACTCAAAAAAGAAAGCCGCAGTACTTGGCGGTTAGCGGCTTTACTTATAGAAAGGATCTTGACTATGCCTAGCTTAGCACAGCCCATATATGTCTGAGGCTAGCCCTTTACCAGAAGGACTTAAAGCAGAAACACCTACAACCAAACTGCTTTATCTTTATCTCTTAAACAGGGGAGAGGTTGCATTAACCCATCAGGCTATTGCCCATGATCTCTACACGGAAAGGTATCTTATTACGAATGGGATTAAAAGGCTTGAAGAGCTAGGACTTATTCAGATTCTTGGCTCTGGGTATAGGAAACGCTTGAGTGTGCTGAGCTAAGTGCTCTTATGTACGACTTGCAACCGAGAAAGTTAGACTACATGCCCAACAACCTGCATATTTCGAGGGACAGGTTGTTGGGTTGAAATCTTAAATTAAGGAAGAATGTCTATACTTGTGCTCATGCTGGCGCTATTACCGGCACTATCAGCAGCTCTTATGCGGATTTCATAACGGCCGGATGGCACCTTAGTACCAGAAGCGTTAGTTCCGTCCCATAAACGACTGTAGTGGCCTGCAGGTTCTTGCCATGAACCCAGGTACTTAACCATGGTGCCAGCGCTATTAAAGATTTCTACTTCAACGCGGGCACTTTCGTCCTGGCTATAGCTAATCTTTAGTTTTTCTCCTGAAGAAAACTTAAAGGGATTTGGGGCAGCGCTCAGTGTCAGCTGAGGAGGCGTCACATCATTGATTAACTCAAAGTTAGCTCCAGGGTGACTGCCCTGATTGCCTGTGGCATCTGTAGCGGTGAAGCTATAGTGGTAGATGCCTGAAGGTAGCAGCTGGCCAAATTTATCCCTACCATCCCAGGGTATGACTTTGGGATCAGTATTAACGTTCACCTGTTCTAGCAGCCGAACTTCCTGACCTGAGTTATTGACTAGCTGTATACGCACCCAGGCAGCATTTTCAGAAACCCGGTAGCTAAACGACATGCTGTTTGACCCATTCGCTACAAAGGGGTCTTGTGAGTGACCTGCGCCTGTAAACTGTGGGGGGCTGCGGTCAAGAGCTATATTGCCTACTGCCTGGCTTTTGTTGCCAGCCTCATCAGTCGCTTCAACTTCAATTATTACTGTTTGTTCAGGTAAGCCTTGCAAGTTTATCGAACCTGCCCAGGAAGACACGTCACTTAGCTGAGCCAACCTATGCGTTTCATAAGGCGCACCAGCTGAAGTGCGGTAACGAGCACTTACCTGTAGGCTAGCTACGCGGTTGGCAGGTCCTAAAAGATCGCTTGCTTCTACTGAAATGGGGTAAGTGCTGGCTGCGCTTTGCACAGTGCCACTTGGGGAAAGTTGAAGCACGGGTGCAGTCCGGTCAAGCCCATAAATCCAGCCGGTTGAAAAACTTTCGTTGCCACACCCTGCAAGGCCGTTGGCCTGTTCGCTCCTGTCATAGGCCACCGCCTCAAGATAAAAGCTTTGCCAGTTGACCCGCTGATCAGGAAAGCTCGAGGTGTCCCAGAAAAGCAGGTATTCGCCCTGACTGTTAGCTGTCATTCTTTCGCCAATCAGGTGTTTAATCGCTGGACCACCGGTGCTGCCCGGATAATACACATTAAATACGACCTTGCATATTCCGTTACTATCCGAAGCTCTGGCACGTAGCATCACGCCATTAGAACTAATCCAGTCAGGTCTTACTGGATCATCACTGGGGTAAAGCATTTGAACGACGGGTGGATCCGAATCAATCTCAACATCTGTTACAATGGCATTTGCTCCGTTACCTGCTCTATCCAGTGCGCGAACGCTGACCGAAACGGTTTGGCTACTTATCGTGCTTAAGGGCCAGCGAACTTTGTACCGGTTGCTACTACTGGTACTTGTTAGTTGCTGCTGAAAAAGCACGCTGCGATCAGCAGCCTGCACTGTAAACTGTACCGAGGCAACGCCACTAAAATTATCCGTAGCTTCAGCTTCTAGCTCAAGGTAGGGGCCGCTATAAACCGTATTACGAACAGGCGAAATCAGACTTACTGTTGGCGCAAATAGATCATTTACGCTCACCCTTATACTTTCGCTGGCACTGACGCCACTTGAATCAACGACCCGCGCAGTGATCGTGTGCTCGCCAAAAGATAAGACTGGGTTGATAGTTGCTCCTGTGCCAAGGCTTCCGTCCAGGTCTGACTCCCACGCAATTGCTGCATTCAGGTTGCCGTCCTCACGGTCACTGGCTGTGGCATTTAACGCCAGAGCTAAGCCTCCAGGGTGTACAAGGCCAGATAGGGGACTGCTAATGCTCAGACTAGGTGGGGCGTTGCCAAGGGCTAAAATCACTGCTTCATAGGCGTCAACCCAGCGCGGCACTGTGCCCCTGCCTTTGTGGGCGCTAGAAAGCAAAATGTCTTCAACCTGATTATTACTGAGGGCTGGGTTAGCGGCCCAGATAAGGGCAGCAACCCCTGCCACAAAGGGTGACGAGAAGCTTGTGCCTGTTACGGTGGCTACCTGTGCGCGGTTAGGCGTTCCGGTTAAAGGATTCATGACCGAGTCTACCCAAACCTCAAAGGGGCCAAAAATATCAACTGTGCCGCTGTCTTTCGGGTCAGAGCCGAAATTTGAACCACCGGCCCTGGCGCTAGAGTTCCAGTTCAGTCCACCTACACAGGTTACTCCGGAGGACTCACAGGGAATATGTGCAGCTTCCTCCCAGCAAGTAAGGAAACAGTCCTTAGCGTCTACATCCGCGCCAGCATTGCCTGCTGAAGCAAAGATAAGACTTCCAGTTAAACGCAGGCCAGTAAAGACCAGGTCGAGGGGGCCACAGGCTGCCAAGCATGCCACAGCAGGAATCCGTGCACCCGCACTAATGTTTATGATATCTGGTCTACTTACGAGGGCCCCAACGGTACTTCCAAGGTAGCGAATGATGCTGAACAAATCTGGGGAAGGGCTGGCCAAACCAGTTCCAGTTGCAACGGGTCCAGCAGGTCCGGCTGCGCCAATAGCATTATCAGGCACGCCCATAGCAGCGGCAGCCACATCGGTGCCGTGAAAGGGACAGGGTGTTCCCCCACTACAGGTAGCAGGATTGGGTTGTCCAGCGGTACCGGCAGGCAAAATGCTAAAGCCAGCTGGCAAATTGGGATTGACCAAAAAGCCACCGTCCATAATCAGCATAGTGGCACTAGGCGTCAAGCGTCCTGAGAGCAAAAGCGCCCGCCAGGCTTCGCCAACCCCAATATCCATATTGCTACCTTCACTCATATAGGGCCACTGAAAGGCGTCAGAACTATAGATGCGACCACCAGAAGTTGCACTGGCTGCTTCAGTTGTGCTACCAGAAGGTATTGTGTGACTTTCAAGTACCCAGTTAAGGGAGACATTAAGACCTTTGACGTGTTCGCTTGCCGCAACAGCTAGGGTTTGTAAACCTACGCTGCTCGAGACAAAAAGCTCTCCGCGGCTTAGGGGATCAGCCAGTCGAAGGTTATCAGACAGGGTTTTGGGGTCAGCCTTGCTCGAGTCTATTCTGACGAGGTGCATTGCGGGTACCTTATCTAAGCCTGCTTCTTGCGGCTCAAAGCTTTGCACTAAGCTACCTTTCCAGGTGCTAATAAACGTCTCAACAGCAGTCACGTCATCGCTGTACAGAATCACCTCGTTTTCTACAAAGTCTGCCTGATTCCCTTTGCCATCTTTCATGCTTGCAAGTATGCGTGGGAGTCCATCTTTTATGGCAGCTATTTCAGGTAAGGAGGGTTTTAAGTCTTCACTGAGTTTAACAACGGGTTTAGGTAATTTGGATAAGTCAATTTCGGCTTGACCAGTTATATCAGGAATAGTTGGGCCAGGGACATTGGTTTCTTCCGTTTCTTGTTCTTCTGGTACGGGTGCTGGCCCTGGTTGTGAACAGGCCGCAAACATGAGGAGCAGGCAGAGCAAAAATCCTCTACGAATGTATTTCACAGATAGCCTCCTTTTTAGCAAAGACAGTAGGTCTGTCTAGCGCTGGAATGGTTCCAGCCTCAAAGGTAGACAATTGGGCGTTGCCTGAGCGTCCTCTCACTAAATCTAGACTTGACGCATTTACATGAGCATTCAAAGAATAGGCTAGGTAGCGAATAACTTAAAGGTTTCAGGTCTCTTAATATTATTCTTGGGAGGTGTATCAGATGAGCGCCGGGCTTGCGACCTATCAGTAAGCTACGCATTTGAAATTTACTTACTAGAAATCTAGTCCCTTTAACTGGACAAGCTTTAAAGTTTTGAGCCCACACTCTTTGACTGGCTAGCTTCAGGTCATACCAGATTTATTTCTAGGGCACGGTCCTTAGCTATCTCAGATGCGTGACCCTTTATATGTGTTTGTAGCCCTTAAAGGTCTACCAAACTTTAGAATTTAAGTCAGTGTTTGCATCCTAAGCATCTTCATATGCTTCAAAACTCGGCTCTTTCCTCTTCTTAAACAAGTTAAAAAGACTCAAGAACCGTCTTATATTTCTATTGCCTATTGACAAGTGGGAGCCTCATATGAGTTAGAGCGCAAAGCGGTATAGTCATTTACATACCTGACTGTTCGTAGTCTGACTATACCGTAAAAGCAAAAGGCTCAAATACTATCAAAAACTATTGTGATAAGTATGCTTCCAACTTGTCCCAGGTTTGCTTAAGCCCTTCTTCCATGCCCATACCAATAACGGCATCCAGCTCTTCTTTGCTACCAAAAATGGTTTCAGTCGTCACACGGGTTTTACCCTTCACGTCTTCAAAGGTCACGGTGATTTGCATCGAAGGCATATTCTCGAGGGGGCTGCCGTCCTTATCCACAAAGCTGTCAGTGTAGATAATTTTTTCAGGGGCCGTGATTTCTTGATAGCTTGCCTTACCATAGCTATCCATTGGCTGACCATCAGGCCCTGGGCCAGACATGCAGTAGAGCCAGCTACCGCCTTCACGAAAGTCCATCTCACAAACGCTTAAGTGCCAGCCTGCGGGACTCCACCAATGTTTAAGATGTTCACACTGGCTAAACGCGGCAAACACACGTTCGCGGGGTGCATTGAAAGTACGATTGATACTGAAGGTACGGTCCTGGGCGTTGGTATTATTCATTTCTTCCCTCTTTCTTTAAAGTTGCTAAGTAGCTTTCCAAACGGTCAAAGCGTTCTGTCCAGAGATGGGCAAAGTCAGAAAGCCAGTCATAAATGGGTTTGAGATTGTCTGCATTCAGGCTGTAAATACGCTGTTTGCCATCTTTACGCATTATCACCAAATCGACCTCCTTGAGAACTTTGAGATGTTTAGAGATTTGGGGCTGGTTTAGCTCGAGCACCTCCACCAGTTCCCCGACAGACTTCTCCCCATCAGCCAAGACTGAAATAATCTTGCGCCGTTGCGGTTCGGCAATCGCGTTATAGGCGTCTGCTGTTGTAGGAAGTCTTGCCATGTTCCTATAATATATTCCCATATGGGAATATGTCAAGGGTAGTTTTTAGAGAGAAAGGTAAAAACAAGTTTTGATTAGACTATTTTTGCTGGTTGGGTATGCGCTCTAACTACTACTTATACGACAACTGTCGCCCAAGTCCATAATAGGGCAGTTTAGCGACAATTGTCTGATAACACCCTGATGAAGGGTATTTACCGACATTTGACCAATAAGAGTACCGAAAGGGATGTTTTGCGACACTTTAGATTGTGTATAAAACAGGCTATTCAACTAAAACCTCTCCTTTTATGACCAGCGTTCGTGAGGTCATTAGACGTAAACACCCAAGTCTATCAACCGAACGCTCTTATTGCTATTACATTTATTCCTTCCGGGACTACCGCAAACTAGACAAAACCCTTGCGGAGATTAGGGGAACAAAGTTGCTGTTGGGTGATTTCATCAAACAGGTTTTGCTTGAGAAGATAGACAGAAATATTAAGCTGATAGGCAAAGAAATATAGACTCGAGCCACAAAAACCAATAATGTAAAGGA
>JAGQHN010000124.1 GCA_020431825.1 Trueperaceae bacterium
GAGGCACAACATGAGGCAAAAAATGGCATAAGGACCATTCAACTTTTTGACTCTTCTGAGCTAACGGTTCATATTGCCGGAGAATCTGACATCGATGTTGAAGCCTATATCGATCGTAAAGAGGCCAAACGGCTTGACCGCTTTGTACACCATGCCCTTATTGGAGCTGCTCTGGCAATCGAAGATTCTGGCTTAAGCGAACTCGAGCTAGCTGGTGAACAGTCAGGCACCTGTATTGGTAGTGGTATTGGCGGGCTCGAGACCTGGGAAGAGCAAACCTTTAAGCGTTTTGAGCGTAACCCTATGCGCATGAGTCCCTTTTTTATCCCTATGCTCATTGCCAACATGGCTTCAGGTCATGTTGCCATGCGCTACAACCTCATGGGACCTAGCACAACTGTAGTCACAGCTTGTGCAACCGGTTCAGGTAGCATTGGTGATGCATTTCGGACCGTTCAACGCGGTGAGGCTAAAATCATGCTTACTGGCGGCACCGAAGCCTGTGTCAACGCCATGGGTATAGGTGGCTTTGCTGTCATGAAGGCCCTTAGCACTCGCAATGACAGCCCAGAAACTGCCAGTCGTCCCTTCACCCTTAACCGTGATGGTTTTGTTGCTGGCGAGGGCGCAGGGGTACTGGTTTTAGAAGACTATGACCATGCAAAGGCCAGAGACGCCCGCATCTACGCTGAAGTCGTAGGCTTTGGGACCAGTGCCGATGCTCACCATATAACCGCACCCGCCCCAGGCGGCGCAGGTGCAGTAAGAGCTGTAAACTGGGCGATAAAATCCGCAGCTATAGACAAGTCCGCTATTGGCTACATAAACGCTCATGGCACCAGCACACCTGCCAATGATTTCAACGAAACGCTGGCCTATAAAACAGTATTTGGTCATAAGAAAGATGTTCCGCCTATATCATCGACCAAATCTATGACGGGGCACATGCTAGGAGCCGCAGGTGGGGTCGAGGCTATCGCAGCTATTCAAGCGCTGTACTCTGGTGTTCTGCCCCCAACCCGCAATTACCTCGAGCCTGACCCTGAACTAGATCTTGATTACATACCTAACGAAGCCAGAGAGCAACAAGCAGACTATGCGCTAAGTACCAATTTTGCCTTTGGCGGGCAAAATGCCGCGCTCATTTTTAAACGTATTTAGTACATCAATCATTAAATGCCAAATTCTGTGCAATCTGAAAGTACCAGCAAAATTCAAGCTATTCAACACCTTCTTGCAAGTATTTTCTCCTCCCAAAAAGCCTTGAAATCTCTTGCGCCAGAATTTAACTGGTCTGGTCTTGGTAATTTATTAGGAGACTTTGGCGAGCTTATTGCTCTTGAAGCTTATGCTTTACAAAAAGCTCCTATAGGTTCAGCAGGTTTCGACGCCCTAACCGCTGATGGAAAAACTGTCCAGGTCAAAACCAATTATGCAGCAAAACAAATCGGTTTTAGAGGGGATGCCGATCTACTGTTGGTTTTAGGAATAATGGATAATGGTAGCTGGAATGAAATCTATTTTGGAGAATTCAAACAAGTCAAGACACTTGCTCGGTATTCTGCTCGAGACAACAAATATATGATTGCCATTTCAAAACTTAAGTTACTTGGACAAGAAAGCTCAATGGCTATAAACCTTAACTCTTAACTTACTTACTCTCAGACAAGGCAAAACCACGCATAAACTGTTCTTGCAACAAAGCAAAGACCAACAGCGGTGGAATAAGCGTCAGGAGCGCTCCTGCCATTACATAGCCCCACTGCACCCCTTCACCTGTGCCAATAATGAGGTTAAGCCCTACCTGCACTACCTGATAGTCCTCGCGGCGAATGATAACCTTGGGCCAGAGGTACTGATCCCAGACATAAACAAATTGAATCACTGCCAGCGCGCCAATCGTATTGACACTCATAGGAACCAAAATACGGCTAAGAAACTGGAAGGGCGTGGCACCATCTATGCGCGCAGCGTCAGCGAGACTTTGTGGAATTGCCATAAAATGCTGCCTAAATAAGAAGGTGCCTGTCGCTGAGGCTAGAAAAGGCACAATGATTGCCCAATAGGTATTGGCCCAACCAAAGCCAAACGGTGAGGGCTCTAAAAAAACATGCCTCGGATCACGAAACCAGAGCCAGAACGCCTCCCAGGAAGCTGGCGGCCTTTGCGAGACCAGATCAAAAAGCGGCACCAGCAAAACCTCGGTTGGCATCATGAGGGTGAGCAAGATAAAGCCAAAGATAAAGCGCTTAGCCGGAAATCTGAAGTAAACCAGTGCCATACCTGCAAAAAGCGACAGGATGGTTTTGCCAATCGTAACAGCAATAGCCACCACAAAGGAATTACGCATGAATTTCCAGAGGCTAGCTTCTACCCAAACGGCTCGCAAATTAGTAAAGAACTCGGTACCGGGTACCAGACTAGGAGTAAGAACAGCCGATCTGGTTTGCGTAGCTTTAATAACAGCAAATACCACCGGAAACATAACGATTGCGCAACCAATAATCAGAATCAGATGAATGAGCCAGTTGTAGCGATTTTTCATCAGTTGTCTCCGTACTGGACACGGCGCGAACCATAGCGAAATTGGAAAACCGTAATGATAATAATAATCGTCAGAATAAAGAGACTGAAGGCCGCCGCAAAACCACTCTTGCCTTGCTCAATTCCCTCTTGAAATACCCGGTACATCATGATGGTTGTCATACCAGCATTGTCAAAAGGTGGGTAACCTACCGGGCCACCTCTGGTCAAAATATCAATAATGCCAAACGCATCAAAAAAGCTAAAGGTTAGATTGGTAAACAGCAAAAAGAAAGTCATGGGGCTGAGCATGGGCACCGTAATACGAAAAAACCGCGCAATAGGTCCGGCCCCATCAATAGCGGCAGCTTCAGCATATTCTTTTGGAATGTTTTGCAACGCTGCCAAATAAAAAACGATGTTATAGCCAAGATTTTTCCAAACAGCAGCACCAACCACCAGCATAAAGGCCAACCATGGGGTATCTAACCAGCGGGGCTTAATGCCAAATAGCTCATTTAAAATAAGATTAACCCCACCTACCTCAGGGTTAAATAAGAAAGCAAAAATAGTTGCGGCCACCGCAGGTGACAGGGCAAAAGGCCAGATAAGAAACAGGCGATAAACTCGAGCCCCCACGATTTTTTGGCTGGCAAAGGTTGCCAGAACCACACTTAACGCCAGCCCAATAAAAACGACCGAGGCACTAAATAAAATAGATTGTAAAAAGATTTGCCTATAAGCTGGAGCAAAAGCCCCTGCAAATAAATTATAAAAATTTTCAAAGCCCGTAAAACGGCGAGTACCTAGCCGTAGGTTGCTCTTATAAAAGCTTAGAACAAAGGTTTGTAGTGCAGGAAAATAAATAAAAATTGCCAGAATAATAAGCGATGGCAAAAGGAGCAGCCAGGGTAAAAAGCGGCTTTTGAAAACAGCATGATCGCGCATGGGCAAGTACCTAGTTGAAAGTACCTAGTACCTAGTCAGCAACTTTCGACCAGGTACTAGGTACTCGTCACTTATTTAGAAATTGCTGTTGTAGTCAGCAAGGGCTGCGTCAGCCAGTTTTTTGGCTTCTTCTAGAGCAGCGTCAACTTCTGCACCGTTCAGAACTTTTTGAATTGCTTCTTCAATGATGGTGCGGGTTTCCAGGAAAGAACCCATCAGGGCACCACCTGTAGCCTGATTAGGAATGGTTTCTAGGAGTTGATCAAACGCCACCTGATAGTTAGGATCTTCAGCGAACCAGCCTTCTGCGGTTAATTCATCTACTGAGCTGTTACGAACTGGATAGTAGCCGGTTAATTTATGCCAGGAAACCATATTTTCGGTATTGGTCATATAAATAATGAAGTCTTTGGCGACCTCGAGTTCTTCTTCGGGGTGACCTGTGGTTAACCAGACACTGGCTCCACCAATAACCACACCATTACGCTCAGCCCCGTCCGCAATGGGCAGTTTACCTGCGCCAAGTTCAAACCCGGCTTCTTTGGTAGCTGCAGTAATGTTGCCCAAATCGGCGGTTGAAGTGATATGGAAAACGGCTTGTTGATTGGTGAAAATGGCATCAGAGCCGTCCCAGTCTTCAAGTTTACCGGTGTAGGTGTAGTAACCATTATCATTTAAGTTTTTAATCCAGCTGACGATGTTTTTAGCGGCGTCACTGGTTAAAAGCACTTCGGTAGCGCGCTCATCACGACCGTTGCCATTGTTGACAAGTGGAGCACCTTGCTCGGCCATCCACTGCTCAAAAAACCAGCTGTGCAGATTAAAACCAATGCACTTGGCTTCGATGCCTGAAGCTGCAATGGTTTCGCAGGCTGACAGAATGTCGCTGTAGGTTTCAGGCACCAGATTACGGTCCAGGCCAGCAGCTTCTAAGAGATCTTTATTGATGTAAAGAATGGGGCTCGAGCTGTTAAAGGGAATCGAGTTAACGGCACCATCAATGGTGTAGTAGTTAATGACAGGCTCGATATAGTCGCTCAAGTCAATACCGCCACCAACATTGCCAACAGGCTCAAAAATGCCCGTATCAACTGCCAGCTGACTGCCTACTTCAAAAAGCTGTACCAGATGAGGTGGTGTACCCTGACGTGCAGCCAGAACCGCTGCATCTAAGGTTTCACGGTAAGAGCCTTTGCGCTCACCTACAACCTGATAATCTTTGCCATCTGCCGAAAGTTGCTCATTAAATTCGCTGATGCGGTCTTGAATCCAGCCGCTGCGCGCGTCATCACTAAAGGCATACCAGAACTCAATATTGGTCTGAGCCATAGCCATACCCAAAAGGGCAACAAGACTTAAAACTGCTAAGAATTGCTTCATCATCTTTCCTCCAAATACCCGGCAACTGCCGTAGCGTCCTTAATCATGGCTGACAAACGTCAACGGTATGTCAAGGAACTTGTAATGTGCAGTTTAGATATAACATATTTTTTTCGCTCTGGCTTTTTTGCAAACCACTTACGAAACTTTGTACCTGCAGGAATTTGGGGGTGTAAAACCCGGTAAAAGCTGTGATAGTGCTCAATTTCCAAAGCCTAGATAGGACACTCGAGGTGAATGTCTTCGGGCTCGAGGGCAAACAGCTCAGGGTCAGGCTCGACCATGAGGTGACAACCCTGCTTTAAGTAAAAGCGAATGGTGTTTTCTGTCGGTGTTGCCGAGATATAAAGTCGCCTCGCACCTCTGCTGAGCGCTTCTGTTTTAGCCAGTTCAAATAGCCGCTTGCCCAGCCCTTGACCCCGGTAAGGGCTACTCACATGAAAAAACAAAAGTTGTAACTGATCGTCTTCTCTGCCGATAAATTTCGCCTCCAAGACAGCAATAGCAATTAAGGCATCCTTATCAAAAAGAGCATAAAACCAGCCACCTCGGTCAAAACAGTCAAGTAAGACGGGAGTATATTTTTCGTCTTCGTCTGGTGGCCAGCCGTGCGCTTCAAAATAATGCGCTTTCAGTTTTAGCTGGCCTTTTTCCAGATAATAGCTATTTTCAAAGGTTTCACTTCGGTCAATCGTCCAGATTTTCCTTATTTCGTTTCGTTTTAAGAGTCGGCCTTGAATCATCTTTTTGTCTTCCTAAATGCCTAAAACAGGCATAAACCAAAGGAGTAAGAGACTTGCAAGTCCCGCCAGAATAACTACCAGACTGACATAGCGAGCAAATCTCGCAGTACCCAGGCTAAAGGTTAATCCTGCTTTAAACAAGCTATTAGTCATAAGTGCCACCGCTAAACCTTTTACCGCCACCGCTATAGCCAGCCCATCACCGACTTGTTTGGCCAGTGTCAGGGTAATGGCGTCTAGCTGAGTTAGGCCAGAAAGCGCACTGGCAATAAAAATACCACCCTCCCCTAAAAACTCCTGAGCTGCTCTGGTCATCAGCAGTACAAATGCAAAAAGCAGAGCAAAACTGAGGGCTGTTTTTAACTCAAAAGGGTTCTCGAGCTTGGCACTTTCAACCTGCTCTTTTTTGGCTCTGCGAAAAAAAAGCCAGCCACCTAACGCACAAATAAGAAAATAAAGCCCAAACCCTGGCAAGGCAGCGAGTACCAGCCGTGGCTGAATAATACCTACCAGAATGAGCAGGCGTACCATCGACACGGCAGTAGCCGCCAAAACCCCACCACTAAACAACTGGCTAAGCTCTGCATTTTTACGGCTCTGCTCGCTAAAAGAAAGGGTGACAGCGGTACTCGAGGCAATCCCACCAATAAAGCCACTTAGTCCGATACTGCGGTCAGTACTTATCAGCTTTGACAAGATATAACCTACAAAAGAAATGCCTGAAATAAGCACGACCAAAAGCCAGATACTTCTGGGGTTCCAGACTCCCCAAGGACCAAGATTTTCATTGGGGATGATGGGCAAAATAATAAGCGATACCGCGGCAAACTGCACCAGAGCAAAGAGATCAGCCCGGGTCACCGCTCCTGACAGCACCCGAAGTTCATCACGCAGCGATAAAATCCCCGTGACCAATACCGCGCCAGCCAGTGCTGCCACATAGTCACCCAGCCCCGCCAATATGCCCATAGTGAAGGCCACCAGCGCCGCCATCTCAGTGGTTCCCCCAACTTTTGTACCAGCACTTCCCCGCCAGTAGGCCAGGAGCAAGAGACTACTGATACTTAAAAGGCCAACCATCATCATCCAGCGTCCGGCATTATGCGAAAGAACGCCACAGGCTGCACCAAAGAGGGCAATGAGAGGAAACGTGCGCACCCCGGCAAAGATAGAACCACTAAATTCACGCTTGCGCTCACGCTCGAGCCCAATCAAAAAGCCCAGGAGCACTGCCACCAGAAAGGCGTAAATGGCCTCAGTAGGATTCATTTTCTCCCTTTCTGGCACTTATGAAGCAAGGTCTCGCAAAACATGATGTCCTCTATCATAAGACGATTTGTGAGCTGAGCTGTCGTAAAAATCCTTACGATTGCGGTATTTCTGCAGCAAACACCATAGCCAGCTTAAGTGCGGGTGTGATAAAACAATGCCATATGCGTCCTGCTGCGCTTCTTAATACGCTTGTTATTGCTGGTGTTGGTTTAATAGGTGGCTCTATTGGTCTGGGGGCAAAACAACGCTTCCTGGCTGAAAAAGTTATAGGGTTTGATAAAAATAAAGATGCCCTAGAGACTGCCCTCAAACGCGGTGTCATTGATGAGGCTTACAGTGAAACTGGCGACTGGCTCAAAAAGGCCGACCTGGTCATTCTGGCAAGCCCGGTAAAAACGCTGGTTAAGCTGGCACAGGGGCTCGAGCCCTATCTGGGTAAAAACACCGTCGTAACTGATGTTGGCAGCGTTAAAAAAGAAGTGGTTGACGCGCTATCGCACCTGCGTTTTGTTGGCTCTCACCCTATGGCAGGGAGTGAAAAAAGCGGGGTTGCCCACGCCGACGCTGCTCTTCTGGAAAATGCCGTCTGGGTGCTTACCCCAGGTGAAGATACCGACCCGGCAACTCTGGCACTGGTACGCGAATTTATCACCCATTTGGGTGCAAGACCTATTCGTACGACCCCAGAACAACACGACCGTCTGGTGGCTGCTGTCAGCCATGTCCCCTATCTGGCAGCTGTCGCCCTAACGCAACTTATTGGCAATGATGTCGACCGTGAACTTATGATGCTCTTAGCCGCGGGTGGCTACCGGGATTTAACACGCATCGCCTCGGGTAACCCGCTCATGAGCCGGGATATGGTTTTGGGAAACAAATATGCGGTTAAAGAAACGCTTGAGAAACTGCTGGCGCAACTGAGCGAACTCGAGCAGCAACTCGAGCACCCTGAAACCCTGTTACAAACCGCTGAACACACCAAAGAAATTCGGGATAGTTTTCCCATTGTGCGCCGCAGCCTGCTACCTGCCAAGTATGAAATTGTCGTTGCCGTTCAGGATAAACCCGGTCAACTGGCAATCATTACTGGGGCTTTAGGTGAAGCCAGTATCAATATTAAAGACATTGAGATGCTCGGTATTCGTGAAGCAGGTGGTGCGGTCAGACTTGCTTTTGAAGACGAACCTCAGTACAAAAGAAGCATTCAAACCCTGCGTAATATCGGCTATGAAGTTATGACCCAGAACTAATAAAAATAGGGTGCAAGCGCTTAACATAAGTTCTTATGTCTTGTAGATATTTGGTACCCAGGCAAGGTTAAAGATGGCAAGAGATGCACTCTTTGACCTTGCAGTAGCTCGAGCCTTGAACTATAGTCAGAGCCTGGGCATAGACTTGCTGGAGGAAAAGCTCGAGGAAAAGCTCGAGCCCTGGTACAAGCGTACCCGATTTGCCTACCGTATCCCGCTTAGAAACATCAGTAAAAGCTTAAAAAGTTACCCAGGTGATGGTTTTAGCTGGCAGGGCGGCGAAAAAGGCAAGTGGCAAAAAAGCTAATTGTGCCAACGGTGTAGCAGATTTTGGCTAGCTATTAGCAGAAATCTTCAGGCTGATTAAAGACAGCTCTCGCCTTACACCCAAAATGGAACACCTTCATTGCGCCCTAACCTACGGGCAACCTAAAAAAAAGGCGCTAATATCTGGTGTGGCGCAAACCGACCCCCAAAAATCCAAGTTTACCGACTACAGCCATGAAACCAAAGTCGTCGCCAATCCTGCCTTACGTTATCTTTGGCTAGTCCTGGGCTTTGCCTTTACCGGACTAGGGTTTTTAGGCTATATCTTGCCCGGCTTACCCGGCACGGTATTCATTTTGATAGCTACGTATTTCTTTGCCCGCAGTAGCCCTCGCTTTTACAACTGGCTCATGAATAACCGACTGTTTGGTCAACTCATTCGTGACTGGCGAGCTGGCATGGGCATACCGATGCGAGCCAAAATAACAGCCGTTACAGTCATTGCTATAACTATTGGCATAAGCGCCTATACCATCCCTTACCCTGTTCTTAAGCTGATTGTTGTTCTGTGTGGTGTTGGGGTAAGTATTTACCTTTTAACTCGGCGTACCAAAATCATTTAGTTGTCTGCGTTTATGGATGAAAAGCTTTTACTAACAGCTTTCTACACCGGGCTTTGCCCTGACCCACCAGACATCTTTTGGTAAAGAATGACAAAGCTTAGTAAAGAATGACAAACTCGAGCTGCGCTGGACCTGCCACATAAATATCCTGACTGGCAAGCATACCAATCGTTACCGGGCCTTTTAATCTAAGAAGTTGCTCAGCAAAGGCATCGGGGCTTAGACCTGTTGTTTCCAAAGATACGTCTCCGACCATATTCAGGCGTAAAAGCCTCTCTCTGGCTGCTGAAGACAGCCTCGCCAGGGCAGAAGTAAGATCTTCACGTGTTACAGGTAACTGGCTCGAGCCCAGGTGAATCTGCTGACTTATCAGGAGCTGACCTTTGGTCAAAATCTGAGTGTTCTCTCTCAAATCAATGTTGTAAGCCACTTCACTGGCGCGAAACTGATTATTGGGCGAACTAAAAATAAGAATATCGCTGGTGGGCGTATCTCTCATGGCGGCAATCAGAAACTCGGTATCATCTGGACTTAGAGGTTCGATTCGTACAGCACCCCTCAGAGTCACTTTATTCTGGGCGTTTTGCAAAAACTGCGCTAAAGCCTCCCTGATCGTTACCTCATCCTGAGCAGAAATAACAGCGCTATGGATGACCTGCCCCTCAGTATAGGTAAGCTCGCCCGCCTCCAGCGCTCGGTATTGTTCCTGTAAATCAGCTAACAGCTGGGCTCTGTCTTCAAGCAGGTTTTGCAACGAGAGAGCGGCATTTTGCTGGCTGGCAAGCTGATCCTGCGTGTTTGCCATATCACTGGCAAGCTGGTCATTAAGATTGCTCAAGCTGGTATTCAGATCCTGTAACTGCGTGTTATCAACTTGCAGCTTATCTGCCTCTGACTGAATTTTGGCAAGTTCCTCACGCTGCAACTCGAGTTGACCTGTCAGATTATCAATCTGCCTTTGAAGCTGGCGGTTACTTACTTCAAGTTCACGGTTTTGAATAAGGAAATTCTGGTACTGCTGGACCACATCAATCGAGCGGTTAAAGATTAGCGTCAGGACCGTCGCTGTCGTGATCATAATCAGAACGCCAGCGCCCACTCCAATGATACGCCCGGTTAATTTGGGCCGAACCCCAAAAAGGCTCAGACGCCTTTTGCCTACCACCGTACCCAGGACATCCCCTGTGTAGGCAATAACCCCGGCCAGTAGTGCTAAAACGGCGATCACCAGGACGGTTAAAAACATCCTATGCCATCCTTAGAGCTGAAAGTCTCTGCCTAAATAATAATTCCTTACGGTCTCATCTTCAGAAAAGTCTTGTGGCGTGCCACTGAACTGAACTTTGCCATCAAACATGAGATAAACTCTATCAGCAATTGCCAGGGTTTCGCGCACACTGTGGTCAGTTAGGAGCACGCCTAAGCCGCGGCGCTGCTTTAAATCAGAAATCAGTAGCTGAATCTCACGAATGGATTTGGGGTCAACCCCGGTAAAAGGTTCATCTAAGAGAATGAAAGTTGGGTCAATGGTAAGGCTGCGAGCAATCTCGAGCCTGCGCCTTTCTCCACCCGAAAGGGTATTGGCACTGTTGTTAGCAAGGCGAGTGAGTCCAAACTCTTCTAAAAGCGAGTCGGCCCGCATATGCTGCTCTTTTTTGCTCATGTTTTGAAACTCGAGCACCGACAAGAGATTGTCTTTTACGGTCATCTTGCGAAAAGCACTGGGCTCCTGTGCCAGATAACCCAGGCCTGCCCTGGCCCGTTTATACATGGGCCACTTGGTTATATCCTGAGAACCCAATCGTATTTTGCCAGCGGTCGGCTTGATAAAGCCCACCATCATGTAAAAACTGGTCGTTTTCCCGGCACCGTTAGGCCCAAGCATGGCTACAATTTCACCTGGATAAAGCTCGAGCGCAACCCCATCAACGACTTTGCGACCCGAGTACCGTTTAACCAGTCCCTCTGCCTCTAATTTGGTAGCCCCATGTACAGCACTCAGGCTGGGGGCATTCATCACTGCGGTCATATCTGCCCTATGGTAGCACGCATGCTTAACAAAGCTTTTGCAAGACTTAACGATTAGCTTTGATGAAAGAACCACCCAAAACGGGCTAAGACAAGATAATTGCTGCTTCTCTAAAGATGCTCGAGCACTTCCACCGTTTTTTCATTTGTGATATTTCCAGTATTAAGCGTGGTATCGGGTTCAAATAGCAGCACTTCCACCTCTTTTTCTGCCACCGGCATATGCTCGACCCCTGCTGGAATGATGATGCACTCGCCAGCTTTGAGGCTTATATCGCCATCCCGGAGTTTCATAGTGAACTCGCCTTTTACCACCATAAACATTTCGTCTTCATGTTCATGATGATGCCAGACAAATTCTCCCTGAATTTTCACTAGCTTGACCGCACAGCTATTTACTTTGCCAATGACTTTTGGACTCCAGTGATCACCAAACTCAATAAACTTTTGGGCCAGATTAATCTTCTGAATCATAGCTAAGCTTACGCTATCCCCTAACCCCTTTTCACTAGCCACTTTTCAGAATCCTGTCATAACCTCTGTGCTTTTATAGATTTATGAAGCCAAAAGAATTGCGTCTACGACAACTTATCCCCAGCTTTATTGCAGGCTTTGGCATTGCTTATGGGCTTATTTATCTGCTTCATCGGTTAGCTTAGTACGGCACTGAATACAGTAACTTTGCTTGGGCACACGCTGTTTACAGTTGGGGCAAATAACTGAGGCTTGCAAATTGGCTTTTATACCCATAGACTCGAGTTCTGCCACAATCAAAATGGCATCCTCCTCAGACACATCTTTGACACTCAGTTCAACATCGCCAGATAACGCAGTAACGATAAACGTACCCCGCCGAAAGGGCTGCGAGCCTTTCCCCTGATTGGCAGCCTCAACCGCATCATTTACTTCACGAAAATAGTTCCAGAGTTTATCTTCGTCAGCCATGATTTAGTTTAGCTTATGGTAAATGAGACAAATATTAAGTTAAGAGTATAGTGAAGTTCACTATGATATTACGCATAGCCTATCTTTCTTGGCTAATTAACATATGATTATTAAGTCTAAGAGAAATATTGCCTTTTATCTCACTATAGTCAGTATGGGCTTTGTTTTGATTTTGTTTACTAAAATATTCTACGGAGTTTTAATTGGTAGCAGATCTATTGATATAAAACTTTTGGCCTATATCTTAGGATTTATTGCATTCGCAATATTTTTACCACAGATGTTTGATAACCTAAAAGTGTCTATTTCGTCTATTGTAATAAAAAATAGTATCACTAGACGAAAAAAGGAAGTTCACTGGAATGAAATAAAAAAAATAGTTATCAAACCGAATTACGTTGGTTCCTATGCTGCTGAATTGTGGTATCGCAAGGACGATAAAGCTTTAGTGGTAACCGCGCAAAATTTTCGGAACCATGAGGAAATAATCAAAGCAATTATAGAAGCTGCTACTTTAGCCGATACAAATATTGAAATCAAGTTTGTGATTGCTAATGAATTTGGACCTCCTCCATATGGCATCTTTAAAAAGCCTTCCCATAAAGCCCCGTAGGGTGCCCACTAAATCAATCCTCGGTATTTATAGGCTATGTCATTTACAATAGACGCAACTCTGGCTCAATGAAAGCCAAACATCAGTTAGTAAAAGCCTTGATTGCTATACTTTTCACATGACCGTCATGACCTTAAATGATCTTCAGATTCGTGATAAAGCCTTGGAACCTATTGCCGATAAAGTTTTAGCAGGTGGGCGTTTATCCTTTGAAGAGGGCATGACTTTGTTTCATACGCCTGACTTTCCTAGCCTTGCCCGCCTGGCTAACCATGTACGCGAGAAAAAAGTGGGCGATAAGGCTTACTATGTGCACTCGCTCAGACTTTCCCAAACCAATATCTGCTATGTCAACTGCACCTTTTGCGGTTTTCAGCGCAAGTTTGGCGAAGAGGGCGTATGGGATATGGATTTGCAGGATGTCTGGGATTATGTCGATCAGTACTATCACCCTGACTTAACAGAAATACATATTTCAAGTGGTCACCACCCCAAACGGGATTGGCAGTATTATCTGGACCTGGTACATGGTCTTACAACACGGTATCCAGGTGTACAGGTCAAAGCCTGGACTGCGGCAGAAATTCATCACTTTACTAAAATCACCCGTCCACGAAAAACGTATCGGGAGGTGCTCTCGGAACTTAAAGAGGCGGGTCTGGTAGCTATGCCTGGGGGCGGCGCAGAGATTTTTGCCGAACGGGTGCGTAGAGAAGTTGCCAGAGCTAAAGTCACAGCTGAAGGTTGGCTCGAGGTTCACCGCACCGCACATGAACTGGGCATTCCGACCAATGCGACTATGCTCTACGGACATATTGAAACCCTCGAGGAACGCTTAGACCACATGATGCGCCTGCGTGACTTGCAGGATGATACGGGTGGCTTTTACTCATTTATTCCGCTGGCCTTTCAACCTGACAACAATCAGCTTGCCCGAGAACTTAATAAATCCGAATTTACAACCGGTCTCGATGACCTGCGCAATCTGGCAGTTGCCCGCATCATTCTGGACAATTTTCCGCATATTAAAGGTTACTGGATCATGATTACCCCTGAACTCACGCAGGTAACGCTGTCTTCGGGTGTGAGTGACATTGACGGCACCATTAAAGATGAGCGCATTGCCCATGCTAGTGGCGCGAATACCGAAAAAGGCATGACCGAGGGTGAACTGCTGCGTCTGATTAAAGATGCTGGGCGTACCCCGGTTTTAAGAGACGCACTTTATAAAGAGCTGAAAGTTTATGCTTAGACTCGAGCAAAAAGAGGAAAGTGTAAAGAGGAAAGTGGAACAAGAGCGCCTGGGCATTGTTTCTTATACCAATGTAGCTCCGCTGCACTACAGGCTCGAGCCCTGGGAAAAGTGCAGCTTTGTAAAAGGCGTACCCACACAGCTTAATCAAGCCCTCTTAGACGGCGAGATTGATCTCACGCTTATTTCCAGCATCGAGTTTTTACGCCACCGCGACCGCCTAAAAGCCCTGCCTGATTTTTCTATTGCGACACTTGGCCCGGTCTATAGTGTCATGCTGTTTCACTGGGAACCCTGGGAAAAACTGAGTGGCAAACGCATTGCCCTGACCACCGACTCTGCAACCAGTGTAGAGCTTTTAAAGGTCTTGCTGCGCGCAACTGGCATAGAAGCAGACTTTGTACCCATGAAACCCGATTTAGAGGTGATGCTCGAGTCCTGTGACGCTGCCCTCCTGATTGGCGACAAGGCCCTACAGGAAGCCGTTGCCAAACGCAAGTTAGGAAACAGGCAACCGCTCGTTAGTGATCTGGGTGAAAAATGGTATGACCTGACCCGCCTGCCCTTTACCTTTGCGGTTTGGGCATCCTTAAAAGATAATCCTCCTTCGGAACTGCTGGTTGCCAAACTTCGTGCTGCCAGAGAAGTTGGCCTAGGCCATCTGGCTGATGTTGCCAAACTTGACGCTGAGAAACTGGGGCTGTCTGAGGGCATAGTTCAGCAGTATCTGGCGAACTTCCGCTACTACTTAGAACTACCTGACAAAGATGGGCTTTATACTTTTGCGCAAAAGGCCATTCCTGATTTTAAAGCTGAGGAACTCGAGTTCTGGGATTTATAAAAGAAAAAGCATCCTTCCACGAAAAAGGATGCTTTTAAATGCGCGTTTTTTAAGCACGTTTGGCTAAAAGGTCTCTAATTTCCTGAAGCAAAACCTCATTGCGTGGGGGCTCAACGGGCGCAGCTTCCTCCTCTTTAGCCACTTGCGCTTTAAGATTATTGTAGGCTCTAACGATTAAAAAGAGCACAAAAGCTACGATTAAAAAAGAAATAATAGCATTGATAAAAAGCCCATAAGCCAGAACGGCTGCCCCTGCTTCTCGAGCAGCGTCGACAGAAGTAAAAGCTTGATCGGTTGGATTGCGCAAAACCACAAACAAATTACTAAAATCAGGTATGCGGAAAAGGCCCGAAACAATCGGCATAATCACATCATTTACCAATGAATTAACAATAGTGCCAAAGGCTGCACCTAAAATGATGCCTACTGCCAGATCAAGCATATTGCCTTTAACCGCAAAATCTCTAAATTCCTTTAACATCCCAAGACCTCCGTAAAATTCGCTCCCAAAAAATAACGTTATAGATTGTCGAGAGCTGTACCATCTTACCGTAACAAGAAAGAAAAAAAGTGACCTCTGGTGAAAACCAATTTAGGCCGCCTCTTAACTACGTGGA
>JAGQHN010000125.1 GCA_020431825.1 Trueperaceae bacterium
AAAACCGGATAGCGCGTATGCGCCATACCTTCTAAAGTATTGTCATTTAGATTGATATGCGTAGCTTTAAACTGATTTCCCGGAATGCTGTCAATATCTACTGCATAATTATGATTTTGGCTGGTTATCTCAACTTCACCCGTAATCAGGTTTTTTACAGGGGTATTGGCACCGTGGTGTCCATGCGTCAGTTTATAGGTTTTACCCCCAACTGCCAAACCAAGGAGCTGATGCCCCAGGCAAATACCATAGGTTGGCAGAAGCCCTAACAGTTGCCAGACGGTATCGTGAGCATATTTGGGTCCATCAGGATCCCCAGGGCCATTTGAAATAACCAAACCATAAGGATTGAGCGCCATAATCTGCGCAGGACTCGTTTGCGCCGGCACCACAATAACTTCTGCGCCGGCTTGCTCGAGTTTGTAAACAATCGAGTGCTTAATTCCAAAATCTATTACAACGACTCTTGGGCTGGCCTTAAAGGTGGGTCTGGCATAGGGAAGCTCAGTGGTAACTTCAGGGGTCATATCTCGGCCATCAATGTCAGCATGATTTTTCGCTTGAGACACGAGTTGAGCCTCGAGCTCTGGACTGGGTTTACCGTGATAAATCACGCCTTTTACCACACCACCACTACGCAAACGTCTGGTTAGGGCTCTGGTATCTATGCCTTCAATCCCAACAACCTTATGCTGCTCCATAAAGCTCTGCAAATCCTGATTACTGCGGTGGTTACTGGCAACCCGGCTAAACTCACGCACAATAAAACCTCTGGCATAAGGCTTGTTTGACTCCATGTCATAAACACTCACCCCATAATTGCCAATATGAGGATAGGTCATGGTCACAATCTGACCGTTGTAACTGGGGTCAGTAAGAATCTCCTGATAGCCTGTCATTGCCGTATTAAAAACGACCTCGCCAATGGTGTGACCAGCATAGCCAAATGCATAACCGTAATAGACAGTCCCGTCTTCGAGGGCCAGTAAGGCAGGGGGTTTGTGAAGTAACGCCATATTGGGGCGTAGTCTAGCACTTATCATGCGCAAAGCCCTGTCAGCTAAAAAAAGTTACTATTTAAAGACATTTGATAAACCGTTTAGCTGTTTGCATTGGCTCTTAAAATACACCTGCTGGCACAGCTCTTCAATTACAGAATTGCCTTAGGAGACATTGCAATACAAACTGCAAGGCCCTATCAATCGCGAACCGAATATGGCCTTGAAAAGAAATATCTCAAACCTATGGCGAAATTCCTAAATATAAAGCTTTATTCTTTTGTAGGACTGCTTTTTTGTCAGGCTGAATGAGTTTAAGAATGCTGGAAATAGATTGCCGAATTTGTGCGGGAAACATCAAAATCACAGAACGTCCGCAGTCTATTTCCTAAATCCGGGTAGTGCTCGAGCGCCTCAGCAAAAGCGTGTAGCACATCTCTGTCAAAATGACTACCGGCTCCTTGCCAGAGCAGTTCCATCACTTTTTTCTCAGGCAGTGCTTCGCGGTAGGCACGGTCTGTACTTAGCGCATCAAAAACATCACAGACACTGACAATTCTGGCATAAAGGGGAATCTCATCACTGTTTAAGCCGTAGGGATAGCCACTACCATCGACTTTTTCGTGATGATGCAGAGCAATAAGTGCAGCTTGTTCCATTAGCTGATGACTCGAGTCCCGTAACATCTCATAGCCATAAAGAGTATGGGCTTCAACTCGAGCCCGTTCATTATTATTTAGAAGCCCGGGTTTATCTAAAATATCTTCGGGTATCATCAGTTTGCCAATATCATGAAAGGCAGAAGCAGTGCGCAATTCTTCTGCTTTTGAATCACTCAAGCCTAAGGCCTTAGCCGTCACGTAGCTATAAGCTGCAACGCGTAAAGCATGACCATCTAGCAAACCCAAATGCCAGCCATCCCATGATTGACGCAGCAAATCTGGCGGCAATATAGAATGAATCGACCAGTTTGGCTTGGCTAAATAGCTAGAGGCATTTAACACAAATACTTCTTTCTGAAAAACGAGACAGTGCAAGGGCCAGTGACTCCCAAGAGCATAACTTTCCTTTATGTGGAAGACATTAGCCTGAAACCACACTAAACTGACAAAGCTATGGTATGCGCCACTTGATACGTCAACCAATCCCCAGAAGATGAGCGTTTTTAAATAACTAAAGCCATGGGTGGTAGCATCATCCCAACTACTGCCACAGTTGCAAAGATCTGGTATAGCTTTTTGTCACTGCCTTTTTCGGTACTTTGCAAAGATACCAACATCCGCAATTGTGCCACCACCAAGTTAACTTCTTGCAAAAGTATCAACTCACTGCAGATAATGGGCGACACAATCTAGTTTTCCCGGTCATTCGAGCATCATGGCTAATGAATTCGGGTACATCATGTTTAGTAATTCAGATACACCAGCTTTAATGAACAAATGTTCAATGAGCAATAGCGAGATCAGTCAACATCCCTTTCAAGGCGAGCTTTGGTAAGTGTTCTAGCCTATAACGTTTGCCAAATGCCGAAAAAACCTGACCAATGGCTTAGTATGACTAGATAACGCATGGGCTTATCCTGTCAGGTCCACTGGTTTGTGGAAGCTCTTACTCGAGCTTTTTAGCCTGACACGATAGGATACTAATGATTAGGTTTAACAATGTTGAGGTTAAATGATGTTTCAAAGTTTAGGTGACCGATTACAAGGTGTATTTGATGGCTTAAGGGGTAGAGGAAAACTCACTGAGGGTGAGGTAAAGGCCGCACTTAGAGAGGTTCGTATAGCTCTACTCGAGGCTGATGTAAATTTAGATGTAGCCAGAGACTTCACCAAGCGCGTTCAAGAAAAGGCCATAGGCAGCGAAACCCTTATGTCTTTGCAGCCTGATCAGCGGGTCATTTCCATCGTTCATGAGGAAATGATCGAGCTTCTGGGCGGTAAAGCTGCCCAACCTACGCTCAAAAATGACGCCAATGTCTGGCTCCTTATGGGCTTGCAAGGCGCTGGTAAAACAACCACCGCTGGCAAACTGGCCTACAAATATAAGGCGCAGGGTCGAAGGGTCTTACTGGTTGCAGCTGACACGCAGCGACCCGCGGCAAGGGACCAGCTAAAAGTTTTAGGTAAACAAATCAATGTTCCGGTTTTTGAAGTTCAAGATAATGAATCTGCCCAAAGTGTCAAGCGGAGGCTTGATGACTATTTGAGGCAGGACTTCCGAGATCTCATCATTGTTGATACTGCAGGTCGCTTGCAAATTGATGAGAACCTGATGGAGCAACTTGCAGAATTAAGAAAGGTCTTAAACCCTAGCGAGGCCATGCTGGTCGTCGATGCCATGACGGGCCAACAAACCCTGCCCGTTGCTGAATCCTTTGATAGCCAGGTGGGCGTAACCGGTCTCATAATGACCAAGATGGATGGTGACGCCAGAGGCGGCGCCGCTCTTTCAGCAAAGCATGTCACAGGCAAACCCATTTACTTTGCCGGGATGAGCGAAAAAATTGATGGGCTCGAGGCCTTTTATCCTGACCGAATTGCCGGGCGCATTCTTGGCATGGGTGATGTGCTGACACTTATTGAGAAAGCCAAAGTTCTAGAAGGCGAAGAAGACGAAGAGGATATAAAAAGCCTTGCTGACTTTTCCCTTCAGGACATGCTTGTTCAGATGCGCCGTATCAAACGCATGGGCGGCTTTATGGATGTCCTGCAACTTATTCCTGGAGCAAACAAATTGCTACCTGCTGGTGCAGAAGTTGATGAAAAAGAGATTGGTCGCATAGAAGCCATCATTTCTTCTATGACCGATACCGAAAGGCGTAAGCCCCGCCTGTTAAATGCCAGCCGGCGCAAGCGTATCGCAGCAGGCTCAGGAACCACGGTACAGGATGTCAACAGGCTTATGAAAAATTATGAGCAGATGAAAACCATGATGAAACAAATTGGTAAAAGACCCCCGAAAAAGATGCGGGGAATGAGATAAATAGAGGCTCGAGCCTTTTGCCAAAAGAAGGCTGGCCACACCTCTTGATTTACTATAGGCAACTGTTCTAACCACATCACACCGCTCTAAACATATAACTATGAAAAAACCCTCCAAGTGGAGGGTTTTATGTTCACCATTTAGGGGCTAACAGTGACCAATTTTGGCGACCCGGACGAGATTTGAACTCGCGACCTTCTGCGTGACAGGCAGATATGCTAACCGCTACACTACCGGGCCAATCGCTCTAAAAGTTTAGATAACTGTGAAGCCCTTGTCAAGTCTTTACAAGCAAATCAAGGATAATGGCAGCCAGAACCACCGAACTTACATATAAATTGGCATTAAAAGAGCGAAGCGCCTCCCCCACCCCACGTTTCCTAACCAAGTACTGAGCATAAAAAAGAATGCCGCCAACCACAATTAGACCAAGCAAATAAGCAATGCCTGAATGACTAAGGGGCCATGTTGCCAGAAGGCAAAACCACGCAACGCCGTGGGTAAATGCCGAAATCTGCAGTGCCCTTTGCTGACCGAACTGCGCAGGAATACTATAAACTCCGTGTTCCCGATCAAACTCGAGGTCAAGCAGCGCGTACACAATATCAAACCCGGCAATCCAGAGCCCTACGCCAGCCCAGAGAAATAGGGCAGCTAAAGCAAACTCTCCGGTCACCGCAATCCAGCCGCCAGCCGCAGCTGCGCCAATACTTAAGCCCAACCAGTAATGGCAGAGCCAGGTAAACCTTTTGGTATAGGGATAAAGCGCCAGAAAAAAGACCGCAACGGGCAAAAGCCAGAGGGTTAAGGGATTAAGCGCCCAGCCCGCCACTGCCAGCAGCAAAAATCCAAAAAGCGTTAGGAGCCAGCCGTCCAGTTTGCCCAGAGCCCCCCGTGGTATTTCACGATTTTGCGTTCTGGGGTTTTGTGCATCAATGCTTGCATCTACGACACGGTTTATCGCCATACTCGCAGTTCTCGCCCCTACCATCGCCAGACTAATCCAGCCAAAGGTTATCCAGCCAGGCCAGGCTCGCTCTGCTAACAACATGCCGCCATAGGCAAAAGGAAGAGCAAAAAGGGTATGTTCAAATTTAACAAACTCGAGGTAGCTTTTTAGACGCCTGTCTCTAGAACCTTGGGACTTGGTCACACCATGACTGTATCACAGGGTAAAAAAAGACAACTTGGCGAAGAGCACAGACGAAAACTTGGGACTCAACACTGAGAACAACCAAACTAAGTACAACCAAGTTAAAAACGTCGTGTAATGAATAACGTGATTCTTCGGTCCATAACCGCTTCACTCTAGCTGAAAATCAAGGATTTTCAGTCAAGAGGTACTTAATTGTAAGATTTAATAGTTGCAAATTGCAATTATATGCTTATACTATTACCTTGTGTCTATGACTTCAGAACCCCTCAGCAAAGCCTTTCGTTTCTTTCTTGCTCACTGGAAAGCAAGCAGAACCTTGTATGGGCACCTTAACCCAGTTTTAGAAGAGCGCTTTGGCCTCGAGCTAAGAGACTATCTGGTACTGGGCAGCATTTTTCGCGGCTTACACTATCCGTCAGAGGTTGCCGATGTGCTGGGCATGCCCAGAGACATGGTCAGCCGTATTCTTAACAAATTACTTAGCAAAAGCTTATTAGAGCGCTCAATTGATGAGCAAGACTCGAGAAAGACCTTACTGCTTATTACGTCCGAAGGTATTGAGACGCGCCATAAGATTCGTGCCTGCATTCAAGACATGATTGAACCAGCGCTCGAGCAACTTGGGCAAGACGGTTCAGAAGCACTTATCCATTCCCTAGAAGCCTTCACACAACAATTAGTTAGCAATCAGTCCACCCTTTCAGGAGAAAAACATGCAAACCTCGTTTAGCCCTCGTGAGCGAAATATCACGCTCGCCGCCGTAATGGTCGTTTTCTTGCTCGGCGCCCTTGATAACACCATTGTTTCTACAGCCATGCCACGCATCATTGCTCAGCTAGATGGCCTCTCACTCTATACCTGGGTAACCACAGCCTATTTGCTGGCATCAACAGTTATGGTTCCCATCTACGGCAAGCTCTCAGATATTTTTGGCAGAAAGCCCATTCTTATTACAGGAATCAGCATTTTTCTTATTGGCTCTATGCTTTGTGGTTTAGCAGGTGAGTTTGGCAGTCTGCCTCTCATCGGCAATGGCATGATTCAACTGGTAGTTTTTCGCGCGCTTCAAGGTCTTGGGGGTGCTGCCCTGTTCTCGAGTGCCTTTGCCATTATTGCTGATATGATTCCCCCGGCAGAACGTGGTAAGTATCAGGGGCTTTTTGGCGGCGTTTTCGGACTCGCCTCTGTCCTTGGACCAATCATCGGTGGTTTTTTTACCGATCACGGTACCGTTACCTTGTTGGGGTACGAAATTGCCGGATGGCGCTGGGTGTTTTATGTCAATCTACCCTTAGGCCTCTTTGCTCTCTTTCTCATCGGTACCCAGATGCCCGACCTCAAATTTGGCTCTGGAAAAGGAAAAATCGATTACCTTGGCGCGGCCCTTATTATCATTACCTTTGTTCCTCTGCTTTTAGGCCTGACCTGGGCAGGTTCAACCTATCCCTGGGGTTCAACCCGTATCATCAGTTTGTTTGCAGTTAGCCTTGTCTCACTTATTTTATTCCTGATTGTTGAAGCAAAGGTGAGCAATCCAATTTTGCCCTTAGAGCTGTTTAAAAACAGGATTTTTGCCCTTTCCAATCTTGCCTCGTTTATCGTCAATATTGCCTTTTTAGGCATTGTGATGTTTTTACCTCTTTTCATGCAACTTGTACTTGGCATAAGCGCTACGAATTCAGGCTTTACCCTCTTACCTCTTATGGCAGGCCTGATTATTAGTTCAACGATTTCAGGACTTATCGTGACGAAACTTGGTCACTACAAACCCCTTATGCTTTTCGGTGTCGTTGTCTTGTTACTGGGCACTTTTTTACTCACAAGTATCAGCCTCGAGACCACCCTGTTTGGTTTAGCCTGGCGCATGGTGATCGTTGGTATTGGCCTTGGGCCAGCCCAGAGTTTATTTACGCTGGCCATTCAAAATGCGGTACCTATGACACAACTCGGTATTGCGACCAGTGCCAGTCAGTTCTTCAGGCAAATTGGCTCAACCATTGGCCTTGCCATCTTTGGTTCACTCCTTACCTTAAGTGTCAGTAGTGAAATCCCTAAGTACATCCCTAACCTTCCTGGTATGGAAAGCCAAAAGTTCGACATCGGCGCGCTCAATGGCATTGGCGAAAACAGCAGCCTAAAAGATGCGCTAGCCTCGAGATTTGATGAGCTTTACACTCAGGTTGAAGCAGCACTCAATGGGGATGAGGCAAGTCAGACTAGCTTGCTGGCTAACCCTCTTGTACCCGAACAGCTTCGTCAGGTTTTGACAAACACTGCGGACCTCACGCCTGAAGCCAAAACTCAGGTATTAAGCCAGCTCCAAGCCAGCTTGACCGAACAGGCTGACACGCTCAGTCAGGGACTCGAGCATGGCATCAAGCAAGGATTTGCCGTAAGCATTCGTCACCTGTTTACCGTAGGATTCTGGATACTTGTAGCTGGGGCGCTTATTATCGTGTTCATCCCCGATCAAACCTTGCGCAAACGGATGCCTGGAAACCCCGCAACTGAAAATGATGGTGAAACCGCTGTCGCTCTTGCTCACGACTAAGCTTGAGTACGTCTAATACAGCAATGTTTAATACATAAATGTTTAGTGCTGCAATTTCTGGGCATAAGCACACTCACTAATCTGGCATCTTAGCCTGCGTGTGCTCTCTAACGGAACTCACGCTGCGCGTCAATTTTATAAGAAACGAAACAAGGTAGTTTGCTAAAAATTCAGGTAAACTACCTTTATGATTCAAGTACTCAGCCTGTCTCACGAGGATGCCTATAATGTGGTCAATGCCATCAAAACTGAACTCGAGCAAAGGAATAAGGGAGCAGCCATTGCTGTTACCGATGCTCACGGCGAATTACTTGCCTTTTTTCGCACAGATGGGTGCAAATTGCCAAGCATCACTATCGCCATTAATAAGGCGCATACCGCAGCAAGAGAACAGCGCCCTTCTTTGGAAGTAGGCCAGTCAAGCCATGAAAAAGGCTGGCCCATGACCAACTTTGGCAATCTGAACTATGTGAGCTGGGGCGGGGGCATACCTGTTAAAAAAGAGGCAAAAGTAGTTGGTGCCATTGGTGTGAGTGGTTTAAGCGAAGAAGAAGACATTGCCCTTGCCGAACTGGGTTTAAAAGCCCTCGGTCTCTAAAACTTGGCCATTTTGTTTAAAAATTGCGTTATTGAAAGGTAGTTCTTTAAGATGGTCATAGCCTCTTTATGAATCAAGACAAGTCGCAAGCTACAGGAATCCTGAATGCCCTCTTTGCCTACATTATCTGGGGTCTGCTGCCTATTTACTGGAAACTGATCCATAGTGTTAATGAGCTCGAGATCTTAAGTCACCGGGCCATCTGGTCTTGTCTATTTTTGTTTGCAATCATTGCCTTCAGGCGAGAGTTTAGACAATTTGTCCTGGCTCTCAGGCAGCCAAAGGCTATTGCTACCATGGGCATAACGACCATCTTGATTGCCCTAAACTGGCTCATTTATATCTGGTCGGTCAACAATGGTTTTGTCATAGAAACAAGCCTTGGCTATTTTATAAATCCGCTTATCAGTGTGCTTATGGGCGTTGTATTTCTAAAAGAGCGCCTCAGGGCTGCTCAGTGGCTGGCCATCGTGGTTGCAGCCGCTGGTGTCTTGTATTTGACCTTTAGTTACGGCAAACCTCCTGTTCTTGCACTCACCCTTGCCTTTACCTGGGCGCTTTACGGCTTTACCAAGAAATTTGCGCCACTGGGCTCTCTTTATGGTCTCGCCATTGAGACAGCACTACTTCTAGTTCCAGCACTTTTGTTTTTGGGCTATCTTGAAGCTCGAGGTTCAGCAAGTTTTTTACATGGAGGCGTACCTTTAGATCTCTTGCTTATGGGCACAGGCCTGGCCACCACCATCCCACTTTTACTCTTTGCTTCAGCCGTTCAGCGTATTCCTCTTTCGCTAATTGGCATCATGCAGTACATTGCACCAACTCTGCAATTTATGCTGGGTCGCTTCGTCTATAAAGAGGCGTTTAGTCTGGCACAATTTTTTGGTTTTACTCTTGTCTGGCTTGCCTTGGCTATATTCCTGACAGAAAATCTCATGCGCCGAAAAAAACTCTCGAGCCTAAAAACAGCTTCATAACGTAACAAAAGGACGCATTTTCTCAAGCGTTTTATCGCCTATACCTTTGACCTTTAGCAGGTCTTCAATCCGGTTAAAGGGCCTTGCTTCTATAATGCGCTGCGCCATCGCCGGGCCAATTCTTGGCAACGTCTCTAGTTCAGCCTGACTCGAGCCATTGATACTGACTCGGCTCTCCCCTTTTTCAGTCTGCACCGAAGGCACAAAGATTGCCTCCCCTGAATCAACAGGCATCGCAAGATTGACGAGATGCTGATCGGCCCCAGAATTAAACCCCCCAGCTGCTCTAATAGCGTCCTCGAGCTTGGCACCCCAAGGCAATTCATACATGCCTGGATTGACAACTTCCCCGGAAACAGAAACGACAATCGCAGACTTCTCCTGAACGATCGCAGTCTTATCAAATTTCATATGAGGAACAACGTTAAAAGCCGTTAACAATAAACATGCAACTGTACCTATACTGGTAAGGAGAGGATCTCTTCTCATAAAAAGAGCTTAATCTCAATAACTTTCGCAGTTCTTACAAAGCAGAATGCCCACCAGTAAAGGTAGGCACTCTGCAAACTTTTAGCTTTAAAAAGGGGTTGTTACTTGGCAGCTGCGTAAAGTTCGCCTACTTTTGCCCAATCTACAACATTCCAAAAAGCACTGATATAGTCAGGTCGGCGGTTCTGATAGTTGAGGTAGTAAGCATGCTCCCAAACATCCAGGCCTAAAATAGGGGTATCACCTTGCATATAAGGGCTATCCTGATTAGCGGTTGAGTAAACATCAACACTGCCATCACCTTTTACAACCAGCCAGGCCCAGCCTGAACCAAAACGCGTGGCAGCAGCGCCACTAAATTTCTCTTTGAATGCGTCAAAGCTACCAAAAGCGCTGTTAATAGCGTCAGCAAGGGCACCTGATGGTTGTCCACCACCGTTGGCACTCATGATTTCCCAGAATAGATTGTGATTGGCATAGCCACCACCGTTATTACGAACGGCAGGGCTTAGGGCGTCAGCTCCCTGACGAAGAATTTCTTCAACAGACATATCGGCCATCGGGGTGCCTTCAACTGCCTTATTTAGATTGGCAGTATAGCCAGCATGGTGCTTGTCATGATGAATTTCCATGGTGCGAGCATCGATATGAGGCTCGAGGGCATCTTTTGCATAGGGTAAATCGGGTAGGGTAAAAGCCATTTTTTCCTCCTTATGGCATAACGAGTTAACTCGTTAGAGTCACATAGAGTGTACCAAAGGTGTTTGAGGGCACTTTCTGTTAAGCTTACACTCTAGTTGATCTAAGCCTAACGTCTTATGGTCAGGAATTCTTCAGACCAAGGTCTTAGTCAACCTTTTCCCGCTTAGTAATGGCAAAGCATTTTAATGAGGTTCTTGCAGGCTAGAGGTGAGGATAGCCAGAAAACGATTTCAAAAGCAAACAGGTATGTTCCTGATACAAGTAAAAAATTCCCGCCGCTAGCCGACGGGGTATGTATACGATTCTCGAAATCATCGCTATACGCTCATCTACTTTGATGCAATCTTTGGTTGTGGCAAACCAAGAGGCAGACATCCTGGTTTAGATTCAAATAGTTTCTACCCGTGCATAATTCAGCACTGGCTTGATCTTTTACAAGCCAGGTCAAACGCTCTACAAGCGCCTAGTCCTTTTATTAGGCAGATGCTGCCGCGTCTAAATCAAAGGCTGAGTGTACCGCCCTAAGCGCTTCTTTAGCTTTTTCATCCTGTATAACCACTGAAACCCGCACTTCACTGGTGGCAATCATTTCAATATTGGCACCCACAGAAGAAACTGCCTCAAAAATTTGCCCTGCAATACCAGGGGTCGAGCCTATAGCAATACCAACAACAGACAGTTTTGCAATTTTAGGGTCGGCGACGGCACTGGCGCCCATTGACTCGAGCACCGGTTTAATTGCATCGAGCGCATCATCTACCTGATCCTTGTTAACCGTAAAGGACATCTGCTGCCTCGAAACATCTCCGGGAACCCCCTGAATAATCATATCGGCACTGATACTCGCCCGACCCAGGGCAGAAAATATATCCGCGGCAACCCCTGGTCGATCTGGTACGCCCACGACATTAATACGCGTATGATTCAGGTCAAGAGCAACGCCGGTTACCGGACGATCTGTTTTCATCTTTTTATCCTCCGCCACACTGGTCACTATCGTTCCAGGATTGTAGCTAAAACTTGATCTCACATGGATTTTGACACCGTAGCGACGACCATACCAAACGGCTCTTGGATGCAGTACTTTTGCCCCCAGCGAAGCAAGCTCGAGCATTTCGTCATAGTCAATCAGCTCTATCTTCGAGGCACTCGGAACCACATGAGGATCCGTGGTGTAAACTCCTTCGGTATCGGTATAAATCTCGCACTCGCTGGCACCAAGGGCGGCAGCTATCGCCACCGCAGTGGTATCGCTGCCGCCCCGACCAAAGGTGGTAATGTTGCCAAATTCATCTACCCCTTGAAAACCAGCAACGACTGCGACATCAGAAGTTTCAAAGGCTTTCAGCATGCGCTCCGGGTTAACTTCCATAATACGAGCATTACCACTTTGATCATTGGTAAGAAAGCCTGCCTGCGCTCCCGTAAAGGACTCGGCCTTTACACCCAGACTATGAAGCATCATAGCAACGAGGGCAATGGATTGCTGCTCCCCTGTTGCCATAAGGACATCCAGTTCTCGTCGACTCGGCCTCGAGCTTATCTCCTTAGCCATAGAAATTAGTCTGTCAGTTGTTCGCCCCATCGCCGAAACCGTAACTGCAACTTTCTTACCTGACTCGACGTAACGAGCAATACGGGTTGCCACTTTTCGAATGCGCTCGAGGTCCCCAACACTGGTTCCCCCAAATTTTTGTACCACAATGTCAAAAGCATGTTCCGGAATGCTGTGAGAGGCCATGTCCATAAAGCCAAAGAATACCCTGAAAATCGCCCCATCGTAAACGTGTTTTTGCCATCTTGACAAAAACCCCATAAGACCTATACTTGTGCCAGGCACCCCATTAACCAAATCATTTGCCGTGCTTAGAGGAGTTTTTCATGCAAACAGTTTTGTTTCTTGTATGTTTTTTAGGCTTTTCCCTGGCTCAAACTACTGACTATGCGGCACTCGAGACTTTGTTTAAAAAGGCCATAGGCGCTGAAACCACCCAGATCACCGTCGCCCAGTTACCTCAAAACTTTCCTTCTATTCCTTTACCCAGTTTTGAAGGAATCTACGGCGTCGTCAGTCAGGATAATGGTATGACGAATGAACCCATGGAATTCACTGTCTACTTAAAAACTGCAGGCAGTAGCAATATAAGCAGCAAGATCTACAGTGAAACATTAAGCCAAAACGGTTGGCAAGCCATTCCAGATTTTGGTCGGGAAAATTTCGTTGTAGACGGTGAAGGAGCCTATGATGCCCAAGCTTCAGATATGATTTTCTGCTCCCCAGAGGGCGCTGCCCTGCAATTTTACCCGACTAAGTCAGAAGACTCGTTTACCGATTATGTGCTTTATATCAATCAGTTCTTCATCCGAGAGCAGTGTAAGAGTGCCAAAGTCGGTTCTGCCAATCCCATCCCCACTATCCACCTGCCCCAAACCACAGAACTTTTCGGCGTGGGCTCTGGCAGCGGTGAAACCTCTTATGATGCAAACGCTGATCTGAAAAGTTCCTTGAATGGTGCTGAGCTATATTCTCATGTGGACGCCCAGCTAAAAGAAGCCGGCTGGCTCTTAAGGGGCAAGCAACCTCTCCTGGCTGACTCGAGTACAGAAACGATCTCGAGCCTCTATACCCTGACTTACAACGATGAAAGCTGGATTGGTTATCTCTGGGTTCAGGGGGGTAATACTCAGTCTATATTTATACGCGTGGTTAAGGAAGATTAGCTTGGTCAATGCGCAAAAGCATATACTTTAGCCTATGACAACGGAACAACTCGAGGTCTTTGAGTTTTTAAAAGGTCATGCTCCGTTTGATAGCTTAGAGCCTGAGGGCCTTGGAAAACTGGTAGCTAAGCTCGAGCTGACCTATTATCGGCGCTCGAGCACCGTATTTAAACTAAGTGAGGCAAATCACTATCTTTACTGCCTGCGTTCGGGAGCTGTTGAGTTAAGGGATTCCGAAAAGCAGCTGATAAGCAAACTCGGCGAGGGAGAATGTTTTGGCTACCCGTCTTTACTAAAAGGTGCGCCTACCGAACTCGAGGCAAGCTGCACCGAAGATAGTCTTATCTACCTGCTGCCCCAAGAAAGTTTTCATGCCCTGAGGCAAGAAAATACTCAGTTTGACCATTTCTTTAGTCAGGCTCACGCCGCACGTGTAAAGCAAGCCTTAAAACATATGCACGTCTCTGTAACTGGCATGCAACTTCTGACAAGTCGTGTCAAAGACCTGATAGAACGAGAACCCATTTGTATAGAACCAGAAAAAACCGTCCATGAGGCCGCTCAGGCGATGTCTTATGCGAGAGTCTCCTCGCTGCTCGTCATGAAAAATGGTCAGCTTATAGGTATTATCACTGATAGAGATATGCGCAAACGCGTTATTGCTGAAGGCAAATCACTCAGTACTCCTGTCGCTGAAGTCATGACCCAAAATCCCATTAGCATTTCTGGCAATGCCTATGCCTTTGAGCTGATTTTGACCATGACGCAATACAATGTTCACCATTTACCCATTCTGGAGAACCAGCAACTCATTGGCATAGTCACAACCACCGATTTGCTGAGATTCCAAAGTATAAATCCTATTTTTCTGGTGGGTGAAATTGCCAAACAACAAAGTGTTGAGGGTTTAGCCAGCATCAGTCGGCGCCTACCAGAAGTGGTTCGGCAACTCGTGGAAGCAGATGCTACCGCCAATGATATTGGACGGATTGTTACGGCTATCGGTGATGGGATTGAAAAACGTCTGCTCGAGCTTGCAGAAACCCAGCTTGGCCCGGCGCCCATTCCTTATGTCTGGATGGTTCTGGGTTCACAGGCAAGGCTCGAGCAAAGTGCCCAAAGCGATCAGGACAATGCTCTCATCTTTGATGACAGCTACCACCCAGAGCATGACGGCTATTTTTCCAAACTTTGCCACTTCGTCAGCGATGGTCTTAATGCCTGTGGTTACCCTTACTGCCCCGGAAATGTAATGGCAAGCAATCAGAAATGGCGCCAACCCTTAAAAGTCTGGCAAGGCTACTTTGAGCAGTGGCTGTATGAGCCTCAACCTGAAGCGCTGCTTCATAGCAGCATCTTTTTCGATATGCGCCCACTCTACGGTCAAAGCACACTCTTTGAGAGCTTACAAAGAACTGTGCTCGAGGCAGTTCCAAAGCAGAAAACTTTCCTGGCCTATATGGCCAAAAACGCCCTTGAACACCGCCCACCTCTAGGCTTTTTTCGGCAATTTGTACTTGAAAGTGGCGGGGAACATGCTCAGCATTTTGACCTGAAACATAAAGGCATGGTTCCGATTATTGATCTGGCAAGACTTTATGCACTTGAAGCAGGGATAGCAAGCCTGAATACCCAGGAAAGGCTAAGTGCTGCCATAGCTGCTAACCTAATTAGTGAAGAGGCCGGCAATAATTTACAGGATGCCCTCGAGTACATCGCTTATATTCGCTTAAGACATCAGGGTAAGCAGGTGCGGGCAGGCGAGAAGCCTAACAATTTTGTCTCGCCCGATGAGCTTTCAAGCTTTGAACGCAGGCACTTGAAAGATGCTTTTCAAATTGTAAACGCTATGCAGAGCAACCTATCGCTGCGCTACCCACTAAGGTTTTTGAGTTAAGTTAGTCCATGGTAACTATGCAGAATGCCTAGTTTGTTTGTCCGTACTCGTTCAAAGGTCTTGACCCGATGGTACATTGAACATGATGTATCTGAATTCACTGAACATGATGTATCTGAATTTCATCAACGATTTTGCCAATACTCAGCTTTCATAGTCGAAACAGGTAAAA